>JAGVKT010000070.1 GCA_020050355.1 Gammaproteobacteria bacterium
ACGCCCCTACAGCATGGCTTTCGATTTTGGAGCAAACAGTGAAAACTTAACGCCAAATAAAAACTTCGCATTTTGAATCACGTTTGGTATATACCAAACACAGCTTAAGGCACCAACTCTTGCACCAACTGCTCAAACAATTCTCCACGATGCACATAATGTTTAAACATATCTTGACTCGCACATGCAGGTGAAAATAAAACTACATCGCCCGCTTCAGCTTTTAAATAAGCAAGACGAACGACGTGATCTAAATCATCGGCAAACTCATATGATTGATCTTTTAAAGCTTGTGCAATTAAAGCTTTATCTTGTCCAAAAATAATAGTATGTGCTACACGATCTGCCACATCTTGATGCAATAAATTAAAATCTTGTTTTTTACTCAAGCCTCCTAAAATTAAAATAATACGTCCACGCGTATGTTGTGCTATGCCTCGAATAGCCGCGCGCGTCGCTCCGACATTTGTACCCTTAGAATCATTAATCCAACGCACCTCATTTAAAGTACGCACCAACACACAACGATGCGGCAAGCCTTTAAAATTTTTTAATACTTCTAATTGTGGCTCTAAAGGCAAATGCAAAGGTGCAGTGATCGCTAAAGCACTCAGCGCATTAATAATATTATGGCCACCTTGTAATCCTTGACTTAACGCTGCAGCTTTCATCAACATCATACGCCCTTGCGCAAGATAATGCTGCTGCCCCACCATCAGCACACCAAAATCACGACTCGTGATTGGAATATCTTCATCAAAAGTATAGCTCAAACTATTAGGCGCAGACTGATAACGCATGCCCCTAAAATAAACCGGATGCTGACAGTTTAAATACAAACGTTCTTTAGCACTCTGATATGCATATAAATCTTCATGACGGTCCAAATGATCCGGACTAACATTTAACACCACGCCCACCAAGCAACTTAATTTTCGGGTAAGCTCTAATTGAAAACTCGACAATTCTAAAACATAATAATCTGGCACAGGCAAATCTAATAACTTCAAAGCATGCACACCCAAGTTGCCACCACTTAAAGCGTGCTGACCGGCAGCATTGATCATCTCAGTCACCAAAGTAGTCACTGTGCTTTTAGCATTGGTTCCGGTAATTCCAATAATCGGCGCCCGCGCATGCTGATAAAAGAGCTCAATATCTCCAAAAATTGCTAAACCTCGTGCACGCGCTGCAACCAAGACAGGCGTATCTAAAGGCACACCGGGACTTACAATCACTTCATCAACCCGCTCTAAAATTTTTAAATCAATAATGCCAAGATGATAAACCAAATTTGGAAAGTGCTCGCGCAATCCCTGAATATCTAAATCCGCGCGCGTATCAAAAGCAATTAATTCAACCTGAGAAGATTTTTTAAGAAATTCCAAAATACTAAGACCTGTAGCGCCCAAACCTACCACCAAATATGTTTTCATCAAAAATGCTCCTTTATACCAGTGCACGCATAATGATTTCTGCCAAAGCGCGACTCACACCTGGAACTTTACTTAACTCATCAACGCTCGCTCGACGCACCTCTTGCCAGCCCCCAAAATATTTTAAAATCGCTTGCCGACGCTTTAACCCCACACCAGGAATATCATCCAAAATCGAACCTTGGCGTTTCTTTGCGCGCTGCTGCCGATGACCAGTAATCGCAAAACGATGCGCCTCATCCCGAATCTGTTGTAACAATAAAAACGCTGGATCATGCGCAGCTAAAACCAAAGGCGTAGTTTTCTCTGGTCGCCATAATAATTCTTTTCCGGATTTACGCTCAGGGCCTTTGGCAATCGCCAACAATTGCACACCTTGAATGTCTAAATTCGACAAAACTTTTAGCGCTTCGGACAATTGCCCTTTACCACCATCAAGCAATACTAAATCTGGTAACACGCCTTCTTCATCACGCAAACGCTTAAAGCGCCGTAACAATACCTGATGCATCGCTGCATAATCATCACCAGGCGTAATACCTTCAATATTAAAACGACGGTAGGCTTTTTTGTTAGCGCCGTTTTCATCAAAAACCACACATGAAGCCACGATTGCTTCGCCTTGGGTATGACTCACATCAAAACATTCTATGCGTTCAATCACTTTATTTAAACCCAAACATTCTTGCAAAGCTAACAAGCGCTCGCTCATATGCGCCTCAGCCAATAATTGTCGTGAGAGCGCAGCACGTGCATTCACCAAAGCCATGTCCAGCCAATGCTTTTTAACGCCCGTAGGTTTATAAATAAATTTAGGCAAGCGCCCATGAGTCGCCTTAAAAAAATCCATAATATCTTGCACCACATCAAAAGTAGTAGTGCTGATAATTTCTTGCGACAAATTATTTTGGCCAAACCCAAAAAAATAATAATGTCCAAAAAATTCTGTCAAAATCGAAGCCTCATCATCTAGACCCTGACCTTCAACAAAATAAGCGCGTTGTCCCAAAATATTTCCTGAGCGCACATATAAAACCTGCACACAAAAATGCTGCTGCTCGCACGCGACTACAACGACATCTGCATCAAGCTCTGTAGCCGTATTAATAATTTGTCGTTCTTGTAATTCGCGCAAACGCTTCAGCTGATCCCGAAGCCGCGCCGCTTCTTCAAAATGTAATAGCTGCGCTTCATCTTCCATGCGCTGCCCCAAATCATGCAAAATTTTTTGGCTTTTGCCGCGCAAAAAATCTTTAACATACTGCACATCATTTTGATACTGACTTGGATTAACAAAACCCACACAAGGCGCACTACAACGCTTAATTTGATATTCCAAACACGGCCGCGATCGATGCGCAAAAAAACTATCCGCACAAGAACGTAATTTAAAAACTTTATGCAATAAATTTAAAGTATCCTTTAAAGAATGCATCGAAGGATACGGGCCAAAATAATCGCCATGCTTTAAATTTTTACTGCGCACCCCGGCAAGCCTTGGAAACTTCGGGTGATGGCTCAGTACTAAATAAGGATAACTTTTATCGTCACGAAATAAAATATTATATGGCGGACGATGTTTTTTGATGAGATTGCTTTCTAAAATTAATGCTTCTTTTTCGCTAGGAGTAATCGTAATCTCAAGATCAACGATCTTTGTAACCAAGTGCCGCGTTTTTGCATCAGGCGCTTCACGCATGAAATAACTGGACACCCGTTTTTTTAAATTCTTAGCTTTACCAACATATAAAATATTTTTTTGCGCACCCAACATTTGATAAACCCCCGGCGCTGAGGGTAAATTTTTTAGCAAAATTTTGAGCGGCGGAGTCATAAAAAATTACACTGAAAAAGACGAACCACAACCACAAGTGGTTTTGGCATTAGGATTGCGAATCACAAAACGTTCGCCATTAACATCATTCACATAATCGATTTCGGCATGCACCAAAAATTGAAAACTCACTGGATCAATCAACAAAGTCACGCCCTGATTTTCAATGGCCTGATCATCTTCAGCTTGTTGCTCATCAAAAGTAAAACCATATTCAAAACCCGAACAACCACCACCGGTAATATAAGCACGAAATTTTAAGGATGGATTATCTTCTTCTGCAATAAGACTCTTAACCTTTAAGGCCGCACTATCCGTAAATATAACCGCAGACATCATCACGCTCCTATTTACACTAAAATGCATTTCAAAATACCAAACTCTCTTTCCGTAAGTATCATTCCTACGCCTCGCCTCTAGCAAGCTATAAGATGACCTCAAGCGCGACACTCTTCTCTCGAGGTCATTCCTGTGCATCGCCTTTGGCGATCACAGGACAAGCTCTGTGGAAATCGCGAAGCGATTTAGCACAGGATCCAGTCTCAAAATCGCATG
>JAGVKT010000111.1 GCA_020050355.1 Gammaproteobacteria bacterium
CCTGATGTTTTTCTGCGAAAAAATCAGGATGACGGTAGTGGGGGTGGTAATGGAGAGGATGACGGCCATCGCGCACGTCTTAATCTTGCTTTTATTCCGGACAGTTAAAGTTCCAGGAAGAACAAACTTTAACAGTGTAATCATGCCCATTATCATTAATCTCGATATCATGTTAGCTAAACGCAAAACCCTCACTCGCTTGAGTAAGGGCTTTTAAAGAGATCACGATTTATTGACAAGCTTCACAATCAGGGTCGGCAATAGAGCAAGCTTTGGGTTGCGAGGTTTCTACAGATTTTTCTGCAACCTTAACTGCATTGAGTTCTCCCGCACGTTCTACAGTAGCTTTTTCAGTGCTAGTCGCGCCCAGTGTGCGTAAATAATAAGTTGTTTTTAAGCCGCGCTTCCATGCAAGCTTATATAAATTATCCAAAACCTTGCCTGAGGGTTTACCCACATATAAATTTAAAGACTGCGCTTGATCAATCCATTTTTGGCGCCGTGATCCAGCTTCAACCAACCAAGTTGGATCAATCTCAAAAGCAGTGGCATATAAGCGCTTGAGCTCTTCTGGAATACGCTTAATTTCACGCACGCTACCATTGTAATATTTCAAATCATTCACCATCACTTCATCCCACAAATCTAATTTTTTTAGATCATCGACCAGATAAGGATTAACCACAGTAAATTCACCTGATAAATTCGATTTGACATAAAGATTTTGATAGGTGGGTTCGATGGATTGCGAGACGCCGGTGATATTTGCAATCGTTGCCGTTGGTGCAATGGCCATCACATTAGAATTGCGCATATGTTTACGCACGCGTTCTCTTAAAGGTTTCCAATCTAAGCGCATGCTGGTATCTTGCGCTAAATAATGCCCACGGGCTTTCTTTAATAATGCAATAGAGTCGATGGGCAAAATACCTTGTTGCCAGAGTGAGCCCTCAAATGATTGATAATTACCACGCTCTTCTGCCAACTGGCTTGAGGCCTCAATGGCATAGTAGCTAATAAGTTCCATCATCTCATCGGCAAAATTAACTGCAGCCTCTGAATCATAAGGGAGACGCTTAAGATAAAGCGCATCTTGAAAGCCCATAATTCCTAAACCAACAGGACGATGCCGCAGGTTAGAATTTTGTGCCTGTGGCACAGGGTAGTAGTTAATATCAATAACATTATCAAGCATCCGTACAGCGGTCAGGACAGTTTTTTTAAGTTTTTCTTGATCCAATTGGCCATCACGCATATGGGCAGGAATGTTAATCGACCCTAAATTACAAACCGCAATTTCATCTTGATTGGTATTTAAAGTAATTTCAGTACATAGGTTAGAACTATGCACCACGCCGCAATGTTGTTGGGGCGAACGCAAATTACAAACATCCTTAAACGTAACCCAAGGATGCCCGGTTTCAAAAAGCATGGACAGCATTTTACGCCATAAACCTACTGCTTGAATTTTGCGCGCAGGAATTTTACCTTGTGCGGCTAAATCCTCATAACGCAAATAAGTTTCTTCAAAAGCGGTACCATAAAGATCATGTAAATCCGGAACGCTGCTCGGTGAAAACAAAGTCCAGTCAGCATCTTCACAAACACGCTTCATAAATAAATCAGGAATCCAATTGGCAGTATTCATATCATGCGTACGTCGACGATCATCGCCAGTGTTTTTGCGCAGTTCAATGAAATCCTCAATGTCCATATGCCAAGTTTCAAGATAGGCACAAAGCGCACCCTTACGTTTACCACCTTGATTAACAGCAACAGCAGTGTCATTAGCCACTTTTAAAAAAGGAATAACGCCCTGTGAGCGACCATTAGTGCCTTTGATATAGGCGTTCATAGAGCGCACTGGTGTCCAATCATTTCCAAGACCGCCCGCAAATTTCGACAACATCGCATTATCGCGAATGGCGCCATAAATGCCGTACAAATCATCTGGCACTGTAGTTAAGTAACAACTCGATAATTGTGAGCGTGGCGTGCCTGCATTAAATAAAGTGGGTGTAGAGCTCATATAATCAAAAGTGGATAGTAATTCATAAAATTCTATAGCACGGGCATTTTTATCTTGCTCAGCAATAGCAAGCCCCATTGCTACACGCATGAAAAATACTTGCGGCAACTCAAAACGCACACCACGATGATGAATAAAATAACGATCATATAAGGTTTGAATACCCAAATAAGTAAACAAATAATCACGATCTTTTTTAAGCGCTTTGCCTAAGCGTTCTAAATCAAAATCTTTTAAGCGCGCATCCAGGTGCTCAAGTTCAATACCTTTTAAAATAAAAGCTTTAAGTGCTTGCGGATAGAAATTTTGCATATCAGCATGCGTCGCTGCTTCAGCAATGCTTAAAAAACTTAAGCCTTCCGCACGCAAATCATCAAGCACTAAACGTGCAGCAACGTACGTATAATTAGGTTCTTGTTCTACTAAAGTTCTAGCAGACAGAACCAAAGCTTTAGAGACATCTTTAATAGCTACGCCATCAAATAAATTACGTTTAACATCGGTGAGAACCAATTGCGGATCGGTATTTGTTAAGCCGTGACAAGCCTCAGTCACAATAGTTTTGAGACGCTTTTCATCGAGTAGTTTAAGACTCCCGTCATTTAATTTAACATGAATCTTCCCTGCTTTATGACCTGCGTCATCTCCGCGTTCTTTCTGACGTTCAGCACGATAGAGTACATAAGCTTTAGCCACCTGGTATTCTTGATGCCGCATTAGCGCCAATTCAACTTGGTCTTGAATTTGTTCAATATGAATATTGCCGCCAGTAGGCATGCGCTGTTGAAACACATTAAGAACTTCAATGGTTAAATCTCGAGCTAAATCATGAACACGATTGGATTGGGCCGCATTTTGGCCTTCTACTGCTAAAAAAGCTTTTTTGAGTGCGACTGAAATTTTATCAGCATCAAATTCAGCTACACTACCATCGCGTTTAATAACTTGAAAATGCATTAATGACATGTTGTTATTCCTTATTTGGTAAAAATTTAGAAATCAAAACCCCTAGTAGTCTATAAAACCGATAAACTACTACATATAGTAGATAGAAGGGAATATGCTTACAAGATAAGGGATTATGCGCGAAAACGCAAGAGGGATTACATGCTATTTTATAGACAGAAAATTCCTCTATAACAAGCCCTTGAAAATGGAGATTGACACCCCGATATAAAAGGGTATGATACACACGCCTTGTTGAGGAGTGTTGTATTTTAATACCATTCACATTTTCAAGTACGAATGGTAAATACGTTAATTGATGAAGAAGGAGTTTAAACTTATGAAAATTAAAATTCGTCCTTTACACGATCGTGTATTGGTAAATCGTGCTGAAGAAGAAACCAAAACTGCAGGTGGAATCGTAATTCCTGACAATGCCACAGAAAAACCCCAGCGTGGAGAAATCGTTGCGGTAGGTCAGGGCAAAATTCTTGAAAACGGTTCTGTACGGCCACTCAATGTAAAAGTGGGCGATAAAATTTATTTTGGTAAATATGCCGGTACAGAATTAAAAGTAGACGGTGTTGAATATTTAATGATGCGTGAAGAAGACATCATTGGCGTAATTGAATAATTGATTAATAAAAGGAGTTATAACTATGGCAGTAAAAGTAACGTTTGCAAATGAAGGCCGTTTGGCAATGCTAGAAGGTGTTAACATTCTTGCAAATGCAGTAAAAATAACTTTAGGTCCAAAAGGACGTAACGTTGTGATCGAAAAAAGTTATGGTGATCCCGAAATTACTAAAGATGGCGTTACCGTTGCTAAGGCGATCGATCTTAAAGATAAATTACAAAATTTAGGCGCGCAATTAGTAAAAGCAGTGGCCTCCAAATCCAATGATGATGCTGGTGATGGTACTACTACCGCAACTGTATTGGCACAATCCATTGTTACTGAAGGCTTAAAATATGTTACCGCCGGCGCAAATCCCATGGATTTAAAGCGCGGTATCGATAAAGCAACCACCGCTGTTGAAAACACCTTAAAAGAAATGTCTGCACCTTGCAAAGATACCAAAGCAATCGCACAAGTAGGTACCATTTCTGCAAACTCTGATGAATCTATCGGCAAAATGATCGCCGAAGCGATGGAAAAAGTAGGCAAAGAAGGCGTGATCACCGTTGAAGATGGCTCCAGCTTTGATAATGAGCTTGAAGTTGTTGAAGGTATGCAATTTGATCGTGGGTATATTTCCCCTTATTTTGCGAACAATCAACAGACCATGACCGCTGAATTAGAAGCGCCTTATATTTTGTTACTCGACAAAAAAATTTCCAACATTCGTGAAATGTTGCCCATCCTCGAAGGTGTAGCTAAAGCCGGCAAACCTTTATTAATTATTGCAGAAGATGTTGAAGGCGAAGCGCTTGCCACCTTAGTTGTGAATACTATTCGTGGTATCGTAAAAGTCTGTGCAGTTAAAGCCCCAGGCTTTGGCGATCGCCGTAAAGCGATGTTAGAAGATATCGCGATTTTAACAGGCGGTACCGTCATCTCTGAAGAAGTAGGTTTAACCTTAGAAAAAGCCAGCCTTGAAAGCTTAGGCCGCGCGAAAAAAGTAGTAATCACCAAAGAAGAAACTACGATCGTAGATGGCGCAGGCGACAAAAAAGCAATCGATGGCCGCGTAGGCATGATTCGTAAACAAATCGAAGAAACTTCTTCTGATTATGATCGTGAAAAACTCCAAGAGCGCTTAGCAAAACTTGCTGGCGGTGTGGCAGTAATCAAAGTAGGTGGCGCAACTGAAGTTGAAATCAAAGAGAAAAAAGCTCGCGTAACTGATGCTTTAGCTGCGGTACGTGCTGCGGTTGAAGAAGGCGTGTTGCCAGGTGGTGGCGTAGCATTAGTGCGTTGTATCGCTGCGCTTAAAAACGTTAAAGGCGATAATGCTGAACAAGACCACGGTATCGATATTATCCGCCGTGCTTTACAAGAGCCATTACGTCAAATCGTGAGCAATGCGGGCGAAGAAGCATCAGTCGTGCTCCACAAAGTATTAGAAGGCAAAGGCAACTTTGGCTTTAATGCTGCAACCGGTGAATACGGCGACATGATTCAAATGGGTATTTTGGATCCCACCAAAGTAACCCGCTCAGCTTTACGTAATGCAGCGTCTGTTGCAGGTCTCATGATCACCACTGAAGCAAGTATCAACCAAATCAAAGAAGACGCACCTAACGCAGGCGGCGCTCCTGATATGGGCGGTATGGGTGGTATGGGCGGCATGGGTGGAATGATGTAAGTTCCGGCAAGCCTCCGATCCTAAAAACCCGCGCAAGCGGGTTTTTGCTTTTTATAGCTAGTATTTAATTCAACTTATGTAGTTCTAATGTACCAAAGACAATTCAAGATGCGAAGTTATACAAAAAATTGACGTGAAAATTTCACTGTTTGTCCCAAAATCGAAAGCCATGCTGTAGGGGCGTAGTCTTGCTACGCCCGGTGATTGCAGGGCTTTGAAGCTCATTAACAATGATGATTTTTTTATTAAACAGGCTTTGCTTCTTCATGTTAATGCCTTTGCCGTGCCGGGCGTAGCAAGACTACGCCCCTACAGCATGGTTTTTCTGCTATGGGAACAAACAGTGAAAACTTAACGCCAAATAAAAATTTCGCAGCTTGAACTGCGTTTGGTATATAAGTACCTAAAGTCATAAAAATCTGCTAAAATATTCGCCTGAAAATAAGAACTTATCAAGACTGTAGAGGCCGGCCTATGTCAGAGCAAAATACCCCACGTCCAGAAGCAAGTTATGATGCGTCCAGTATTAAGGTTTTAGAGGGTTTGGAGGCAGTTCGTAAGCGTCCTGGCATGTACATCGGTGACACCGACGATGGCTCAGGTTTACACCACATGGTTTTTGAGGTGGTTGATAATGCCATTGACGAAGCCTTAGCAGGGCATTGCGATGATATCAAAGTGATCATCCATACCGATGAGTCCGTAACCATTAAAGATAACGGCCGAGGCATTCCTGTGGACATGCATCCGACCGAAAAACGTTCTGCTGCAGAAGTGATCATGACCATTCTTCATGCTGGTGGTAAATTTGACAGCAATTCTTACAAAGTTTCTGGCGGCTTGCACGGCGTGGGCGTATCGGTAGTTAATGCACTTTCAGAAACCTTAGAGCTTACCATTTATCGCAATGGTAAAGAGCATAAGCAAATTTATCATTTGGGTGAACCCGAAGCACCGTTAGCAGTAACGGTCGATTCTGATAAACGCGGCACTGAAGTACGCTTTAAGCCCTCACCCAAGATTTTCAATAATGTTTTGACCTTTAATTACGATATTTTGGCAAAACGGCTACGCGAGCTTTCTTTTTTAAATTCGGGTGTACGTATTCATCTAATTGATGAACGCCATGATCGCGAAGATATTTTTGAATATAAAGGCGGCATTAAGGCTTTCGTGGAGCACCTCAACACCAATAAAGTTGCGGTTCATCCCACCGTATTTAATTTATCCTGCGAAAAAAATGGCATTACTGTTGAGTTAGCCATGCAATGGAACGATGGTTTTCAAGAAACTTTATTTTGTTACACCAACAACATTCCACAACGTGACGGCGGCTCGCATTTATCAGGCTTTCGTGCAGCTTTAACGCGCACGCTCAATAATTATATTGATGCCGAAGGTTTAGCTAAAAAAATGAAAATCGAAACTTCAGGTGATGATGCACGTGAAGGCCTAACGGCAGTATTATCAGTCAAAGTGCCTGATCCAAAATTTTCTTCACAGACCAAAGACAAGCTGGTATCTTCAGAGGTACGGCCGGTGGTAGAAGAAGCCGTTAGCAACAAACTCAATGAATTTTTACTAGAACGTCCAGCTGAGGCCAAGGCCATTACTGGTAAAATTTTAGATGCTGCGCGCGCGCGTGAAGCTGCGCGTAAGGCACGCGAAATGACGCGCCGTAAAGGTGCGCTCGATATTGCAGGCCTGCCCGGAAAACTTGCAGATTGCCAAGAAAAAAACCCAGCGAATTCTGAATTATATTTGGTTGAGGGTGATTCTGCAGGAGGCTCGGCAAAACAAGCGCGAGATCGACGCACGCAAGCAATTTTGCCGCTCAAAGGTAAAATCTTAAATGTAGAAAAAGCACGCTTTGACAAAATGCTCGCATCTCAAGAAGTCGGAACTTTAATTACCGCTTTAGGTTGCGGCATCGGCCGCGAAGAATATAATCCAGATAAATTACGCTATCATCGCATCATGATCATGACTGACGCTGATGTCGACGGTTCGCATATTCGCACTTTATTATTGACGTTCTTTTATCGACAGATGCCAGAATTAATTGAGCGCGGCCATGTGTATATTGCGCAGCCTCCATTGTATAAAATAAAACGCGGCAAAACTGAAACTTATGTAAAAGATGACGCTGCATTAAACGAATATCTACTAAAATTAGCTTTAGAAGAAACCACTTTGAAACCTAACGCTACGGCGCCTGCATTAAGCGGGAGCGTGTTGGAAGCACTCATTCGTCAATATCAAAGTGTTGATGAACACATCAAACGCTTAGCGCGACGTTATCCAGCCGAGGTTTTACGTGTGTTTTTGCATTACCCCCTCGCACCAGAATTTAATAGCCCAGAATTTAAAACTTGGTGGGAAGGCATCCAGGCACAGATTCCTCCTTCACCAAGATTAAGCTGTAAGTTGGGTTTTAGCGAAGTTGAAGGCGTAGTCACACCTACGATAACGATTGCACAGCATGGCATAGAAACAAACTATGTTTTTACGCAAAATTTCTTTGAGTCGCATGAATATCGAGAAATCGCCGAACTCACCAAAAACCTAAATGAGTTTTTTGTTCCTGGGACCACAGAAGTGCATCGTGGCGCTAAAATGCTCGTAGTCTATCACATCGAGGAAGTGCTCAACTGGCTCTTTCAAGAAGCCAAGCGCGGACAAAATATTCAACGCTATAAAGGTTTAGGAGAAATGAATCCCGAGCAACTGTGGGAAACAACGCTTGATCCCAACACTCGCAGAATGCTGCGCGTATCGATTACTGATGCGGTTGCTGCAGATCAACTTTTTACCACCTTGATGGGCGACGTGGTAGAACCCCGACGTAACTTCATTGAAAAAAATGCCTTGTACGTCAGTAATCTGGATGTTTGATTGTTTCATTTAGTATTTTTTGAATGATCAAGCAAGAAAAAAATTTAATAGATAAGCCCTAATCCTTATTTTTCCTCATCAGAAATGCCTATGCTTGGCTAAAATTTTCTTGTATAAAATCCACTTTTTCGTTATTATAAAAATTATTTTATTTGACACTTCATCTACTTTTTTAAGGATTTATTGTGCCCGGTCATAGAGAACTTTGTCGTCGTTATTGTTACAGCGATATGATAGCCGCGCTGCTTTTCTTTACTGCTAGTGGGATAACTGCTGGCAGTTTTGCTATTTTTACTAATGAAACTGATTTATCCGTTGAAATTAAAGCTACGCGCCTGTTCTAGCTTTGACTGCCAGTGCGGCTCTGAATTATTTTATCGCTAAAGGTTTATGGGGTATTGAAAAAGTCAGTCAGAAACAGTGTAAGGATTTACAGGATCTTGAGGACATAGAGTTTTTCAAAGATCAAGAAAGCGCCCTAGGCTCGACCATGACCGCAAAAGTATTGGCTTATATCAGTATCGTATTGAGTGTACTTTCTTTGATAGCCAATGTAGCAGAAACTGGAAGAACAATAGGATTCTATCTTACTCACAACGATACTTTGATAAAGAGAGAGTGGGCGTTCACCGTACTTTTTCTCACCAACACGGTGAACTTAATAGGCTTTATTTTATTTAATGTGTTAGGTAGACGTAATGCAGATTATTTAGCTGTCATCACTAAAAAAACGCTTCGTATTAAAGAATTTGAAGTGGAGGGGCTTGAGAAGAGTCTCAATGGTTCCACTGCAGAAATCGAAAGGCTAAAAAAGAGATTAGCAGACATACTTCCTGCTGCACCTGCTTTAGTAACAGAAGTTAGTGAGGGCACTGCGACTTCTGGTACTCCTATGTCTACTAGTGCAGCCGGTACCGGCCTTCCTATACCTGCTGTAGCTGCTACTATTAGTGCTAATCCTTTACTAGGGGATGCTGCCTCTCCTTCATCACCAGCAACACCTGGTGCAGAATAATTATGAGGAGATCATTATGGGTCCGTCAGTAGAGCTTTTTATAGCCACATCCTCGGGTGATGAGACAGAATTCATAAAAGAATTCTCTCGTTTAATAAAATCAATAGAACCAAACGTACTATCACTCTTTATCAATACTCCCCTTAAAGATAGGGAAGATACTCCTTTATTGTTTAAGGCTGTTTCTGGTAAGTCGTGTGCACCTCATTATTTATATAGTGCTGCGCATTATAGGATTGCAATCATCTTGCTCAATGCAGGCGCCGATCCTTTGCAGGCCAACAACCGCTATGAAGACGGTAAGCGTAAAAAGATAACTCACACTGATAATTCACTGTTTAAAGCAATTGCTAAAGGGGATCTCGCCATGACGCGCCTGCTGTTAGCATATATCAAGGATTGGGATGAGTTAAACACAGTCACTACTTTCCATATTTTATCATTAGCATCCCGTACACTACGCTTTGAAAGTGATTTTAATGGGGAATTAGCTTCTATTACTCGGAGAGAAAGGGAAAAGGGCAAGACCAGAGACTTTAAAAAGATTGTAGAAGATACTATCATTGCATTTAAAGCGATTAGGGCAACTAAAAAAGCGATAAAAGATGCGCTTATTGAAGGAGAAACAGCTAAAACCTTAGCTAAAGCTTTTGTCGAAGCGAGTAAAAAAATTGAAGATGCCAAAACGTTTTATCTGAAAGCGCAAGAACATTATCATGAACTTGTAAAATTATATGAAGCACAAATTGCATTGGAACGCACGCTACCTTATGACCCTGTATATGCTTGTTATGATTTTAAACGTTCTGATACGCCAGCCAAACCTGAAGAGTATCGACCTGTCCTTATAGCTTATTACAAAGATAAAATTCTTAAAGCTAATCTTAACTACTTTGAGGCTTTAAAAGGCATGTCGGCCCTAGAGGCTCTCCTTGCCGACATAGCTAAGCGCTCTAAGGCAACTGCTACAGCCGCTCCTACGATGCTTACTGCAGCAGTATTGGCAGAGGCTACTAGCGATGATCGTGATGATGCACCATTATTAGAAAAAGGCCATCCTACTTCTGCAGCGACCAGCGCTTCTTTTTTGAGACAGCGGCTCGTAGAACCTGCATCTGAAGCCGCCATTGCTGGCGCGGGTGTTCGGCATTAAAGTTATTGTATTCTCTCTCAAGCTCAAACTCATTTAGTGTTATGATAAGTCTTCCATAAAAATTTGAGAAACACATGATCCATAAGATAGCCGTGTTAGGTGCGGGCGTTATGGGGAGTCAGATTGCTGCACATTTTGCTAATGCAGGTTTTCAGGTATTACTCTTTGATTTGGTGGATGAACAAGGCGGCAGCAGCATTGCAGCTAAAAGTATTCAGCGTTTGTTAAAACTTGATCCTGCGCCTTTAGCAAGCCCAGAGTTTACGCAAAGATTATTTCCGTGTAACTATCAAAGTGATTTAGCACAACTCGCAAGCTGTGACTTAATCATTGAGGCTGTGGCAGAAGATTTAAGCATTAAAGAAAAGTTATATAAAAATATCACACCCCATCTACAACCTTCAGCGCTTTTAGCAACCAACACGTCGGGCTTGAGCATTACTAAGCTTGCCCAAGTGTTACCACAAAAATTAGCAATGCGATTTTTAGGAATGCATTTTTTTAATCCACCACGTTATTTGCCTTTGGTGGAGTTAGTGCCGCACAGTGCCACTGATCCGAAGATGGTAGAAATGTTAAATGATTTTTTAACGACAGCACTCGGCAAACAAGTAGTTAAAGCCCACGATACGCCTAATTTTATAGCGAATCGTTTAGGGGTCTTTGGTTTATTAGCGATTTTATATCATGCCGAACGGTTAAAAATCCCTTTTGAAGTCGTTGATGAGCTGACCGGAAAATTAATAGGTCGACCGAAGTCAGCGACCTTGAGAACTTTGGACTTGGTAGGGCTCGATATTTTTGCGCATGTGGTCAAAACTATGCAAGATGAATTAGCAGCGGATCCTTGGCATGCGTACTTCAACATGCCTAAATGGCTGAACGCGTTAATAGCAGATAAAGCTCTGGGGCAAAAAACCGGCAAGGGAATTTATCACAAAACTAAAGAGGGGTTATTAATTTTTGATCCAGGGCGCAACGAATATCGTGCTGTGAGCAAAAAAGCCAAAGCCAGTTTTATTAAAGAATTAAAAACACAAAAATGGCAAAAAATATGGCCTACTTTAGCCAAGCGCACAGAACCAGAAGCACAATTTCTTTACGCAATTTTTCGAGATTTATATCATTACGCAGCAGTCCATGCTGCCACGATTGCAGATCAAGTCCGGGACATTGATATCGCCATGCGGTGTGGTTTTGGTTGGAAGCAAGGTATTTTTGAGAGTTGGCAGGCAAGTGACTGGAAAAAAGTAAACGCGTTATTGCAAGAAGACATCAACACTAACACAACCTTAGCCAAGATAAAATTGCCCGATTGGGTAGATAAAATTGCCGGACCCTACCAAAACAACCAAGCCTACGCACCAGCAACCAATACCTGGGTTGAACCAAAAAAATATTTACGCCAGCCCTATCCATTATTAGTAGGACAAGCAGCTGAACCGCTAACAATTATTTTTGAGAATAAAAGCGCGTTTGTTTATACCTATCAACAAGCATTGGTCATTTCTTTTAAAACAAAATTAGGGACCATCAACAAAGACGTCTTAAGCGCGTTACAGCAAGCGGTGGCGTTAGCAGAGCAAAAATATTTAGGTTTGATTATTTGGCAAAAAGACGCAGAAAATTTTAGTGCAGGTGCAGATTTAATGACCTTGGCACTCCAGTTTCAATTAGGTGGTATTGCAAGTTTAGAAAAGATTTTATGCCAATTTCAAGAGACCATGCTACGCATCCGCTACGCCAAAGTGCCGGTCATCAGTGCGGTCCGTGGTTATGTTTTTGGCGGTGGTTGTGAATTAATGATGCACACGCATAAGACCATTGCTGCTGTAGAATCATATATGGGTTTGGTGGAAGTGGGCGTTGGTTTAATTCCAGGTGCGGGCGGCACTAAAGAAATGGCCTATCGCGCGAGTCAGACCGAAGATCCAATGACTACGTTGCAGCAATATTTTAAACAAATAGGTATGGCTGAAGTTGCCAAGAGCGCGTATCTTGCTAAATTCATGGGTTATTTACGTACAGATGATATTATCATCATGAATCCTTACGAATTATTATTTGTGGCGTATCAAGAATTAACCGCTTTAGCAGCACAACCTTTCGAGCCACAAGAGCCTAAATTATTTCCGGCCCAAGGCTTGCCTGCTTATGCAAATTTAATGGCGGCGATCACTAATCTAAAAGTAGGTGGTTTTGCCAGTGATTATGATGCGCTCATCGCTCAAAAACTTGCGCATGTGATCACCGGTGGCGCCATTAATCCTGCTGCTGTTGATGAAGCATGGATGCTTCGGCTTGAACGGGAAACGTTTTTAAGTCTGGTCATCGATCACCGAACTCAAGCACGCATAGAACACATCGTAAAAACAGGAAAACCTTTGCGCAATTAGCAAAGGTAGATCTTCGTATGTTAAAATCACCTGAAATTAAAAATCGTGTTATTTATGAGTTTAATCGCCACCCAAACCAATATGATTACACAACAAATCCGTGCTGAAGATGTTACGGATGAAAAAGTTTTAAAATTATTTGAACGTATTGAGCGTGCAGCATTCGTAAACCCTACATATCAAGATCTTGCCTACGCCGACATGATGTTACCTATTGGCTGCGAACAAGTAATGCTTGCGCCCAACACACAAGCAAAGATGCTTCAGGCTTTAAAAATTCAGCCTCATGAAACCGTTCTTGAAATCGGCACAGGTAATGGTTTTTTCACCGCATTATTGACGCAATTGGCGCATCATGTTACTTCCGTAGAAATTCATCAAAGCCTAAGTAACGAGGCAGCACAACATCTCCAGAGATTAGCGATTGGCAATGTAGCTTTACAAGTAGGTAACGGCGCTCAAGGGTGGAGGCTTGATGCTCCCGCAGATATTATCGTAATTACTGGTTCATTGCCGTTTGTACCTGCAAGTTTTAAGGCATGCATGAAAGCACAAGGCCGTCTTATGGCAATTTTAGGTACTAAGCCCGCAACCAAAAAAGTAGTTTTAATAAAGCAAAATCTTGAAGGTGGAAGTACCAAAAAGGATTTGTTTGAAACAGATGTACCAGAGCTAGAAAAAGCCACACAAGCAGAGAGTTTTGTATTTTAAATTAGGAAGCACATGACCAAAGCCAAAGCAGCACTAATGATAATAGTAAGCCCAAGCTTATTTGCAAGTACTAACCTTGCAACGGTATATCAACAAGCAGTGCAAAACAACGGCACTTACCTTGCTGCACAAGCTACTTATAATGCTGCTGATTATGGTATACCCATTGCCCGTGCAGCATTACTGCCGTCACTGACTTTAGCAGCAAATACCACAAAAAACAAACAAAGTCCTGGAACACCGGCAAGTTATAATTCACATGGTTACAGTTTAACGCTCACACAGCCCTTATTGGCCATCGGTAGTTGGTATAGTTATACGCAGGCAGAAGCAACCTATAAACAAGCAGCAGCAACCTATGCCGCAGCGCAACAAACGCTAATTATGAATGCAGCAACAGCTTATTTCAATGTTTTAGAAGCACAAGATCAATTGCAATATGCCGAAGCCAATCAAGATGCCTTGGCTGAACAATTACGGCAGGTAAGCGCGCAATATAAAGTTGGCTTAAAAGCAATGACCGATGTGCAAGCAACGCGCGCAAGTTATGAATCAGCAGTAGCTTCAACTATCGCTGCGCAAAATTCTTTAAGTGATGCCAAAGAAAATCTAGTCGTAGTCACCGGGCAAAATGAAGGGGCGCTCGCACCGCTCAAACAAAATTTTCCACTCGTGCATCCTAATCCATTAAATGCAGGGGCTTGGGTAAATTATGGTTTAAAAAATAATGTAAATTTACAATATCAGCAATTTCAAGCAGAGATTAATCGGCTGCAAATTAAAGTAGATACCACTACAGATTTCTTGCCTACCGTAAATGCTGTAGGCACTTATAACGTTGCAGAAAATAGCAACTCAAGCTTGGTGACCAATAATAAAATCACTACCAAAAGCGGCGCCTTAGCGCTAAATTTCAATATCTTTAATGGCTTTGGTAATTATGCTACCGTAAAGCAAGATCGCTATACCTATCAAGCCGCACAAGCAAATGTAGTACAAACACAGCGAACAACAGCAACCAACGTACAGCAAGCATATTTAAACGTACTCTCTGATATCAGCCAGGTTGAAGCACTGCAACAAGCGGTGATTTCTGGAGCAGCTTCCTTAAAATCGATCAGAGCAGGTTATTTAGTAGGCGTGCGTACGATCGTGGATGTTTTAACACAACAAAGCAATCTTTTTAATAGCCAACAACAATACGCCCAAGCAATTTACAGTTATATTACTGACAGTTTGAATTTAAAAGAACAGGCGGGATCATTAAATCCACAAGACATTGCCGCCATTAACACCTGGCTCGCCGCCACTACTCCAACCGTTGCTAAAACTAAGAGCGGCACGACCTAGAAAAATAAAATCTTCGCATCTTCAAGTACGTTTGATATAATCAAAAAACACTTCTTTAAAATCTACAAAGGAGATTTATGATGGATGAGCAGCCGACCCCCCAAAAAAAGCGTACAACAACCAAAAAAACCCCAAAGCTTAGCGATATAAAAGATGCTGCACAAAGCATTGCGTCTAAAGAAGTGAGCGAAGTCAAAAAAATTATAACTGAAAAAGCAGCGCAGTTGGGTGCAGAAGCAAAAAGCTATTCCGAAAAAGGTTGTCAAAAAGTAGCAAGCTCAGTAAAAAAACAGCCTCTGAAAGCTTTAGGTATTGCGGCTTTATTTGGCGCCATCTTCGGTTTATTTGTACGCAAAAAGAAAAAATAAATTATGAATAGCTTATTCAAAAGCATTACCGATCTACCAAAGCGATATTTAAAAATCATTCTCGCTAAAATTAGCGCCTTGATTGTTTTATTTGCCTTATTGATTCTGCTAACCATCTTCGCCGCTTTCGTGATGATTACACGTTGGCATTGGTCCGAAGGTTTATCCTTAAGCGTCTGTTTCGCTCCGTGGCTCATCGCTTTTTTGACCCTGATTATCTACGCACAGATCAATTCAGTAAAATTTGAACAAGAAAAACAACAAGTGTACGCCGAAGGTAAAAAACAATTTTTTATCCAGATTGTAGGCATCATCTTGGCATTACTGCGCGGCAGAAAAAATAAAAAAGCTAAAAAGGCACTAGCTGCTAAATCAAAAAAGCATCAATAAATTTGCACCTTTTAAATAGCGCTGCTATTATGTTCATTTATTGAACTATCGCTTCTTATGAACGCTCGCTGGCTCAGTCGTAAAGAATATGAAGCGCTCGAAGCAGAATCTCAAGCTCCAGAAACTATTGCTATAAACGAACATCTACGCGGTCGCGTTTTGGAATCGCACGCAACACCGCACACTCTCGAGCAAAAAGACCTGCAAGATCACCAATTAATTCATGATCTCTTGGTGCAAAAACAATTACATGAAACGCACAGCGCAGATACGTATGTTTATTATGCGCCCACGGTAAATTCAGAAATTACCGAGTCAGCCACTACCACAAATTTTACCTATCAGGCCAAAAAGTATCTAGAATCCTGTGATCACAAAATTGAAACCATAGAAGCGCAGCACTGCAATTATATGCTGCAGAGCGACGTTTATATTCAACAACAGCATACGCTTCATTTGAATGCACCACACGAATATAAAATGCATGCGAGCACATCTATAACACGCGTTATTAACGAGCGTAATGTATGTGTTGATCAGCATACCTTAAAAGGAGAAAATTTCACGGCAAACTATAAAAAAATCACGCGTCAAAGTGATGTGACCTTGATGCAGGTGGATGGTTTGTTACAACTACAGTTACAACAGTTTAAAATGTAAGGCAAAAAAACTGCACTTCTCTTCGAGGAAGAAGTGCAGTTTAAGAAACTTCAAACCACTGGCGCTAATATTGTTAAGTCAGAGATATGGTAATTCATAGATTTAAATAAAATTACAAGAGATATTAGCGTTCAAAAACTTGCATCTTGAATCAGAAAGACTGAGAATTTTCATTAGAAAAATCAATAAACTAAATTAAAGCTTGCCAAGTTATATAATAAATGATACATTAATTTATATAATTTTGGAGGGTGCGTTATGTCAGCAATTGCCTTACATTTACCAGATGCTTTAATAGAAGAAAGCATGCTTTTAGCCAAAAAGCTAAAGATATCCCGGTCTGAATTTATCCGTTTAGCACTTAAAGATGAAATTGATAAAGTGAAACGTCAATTTGCAGAAGCCGAAATGCTCAAAGCTTTTCAAGCCATGGCAAAATCTTCTGAATATTTAACTCAAACTAAAGCGTTAGATTCTCTGGATTCTAGCTTGCCTGTAGAAATCGCTGGAGAAGGCATATGGTGGAAGAAACCTTAATCCAAGGTGGAATATATTTAGCGCGCTTGGATCCTGCTAAATCCATGGAGATTGGTAAAATTAGGCCAGTAGTAGTGCTCATGAACAATGCTTTTTTAGCGGTAACACCCACTATTCTGATTTGCCCCCTAAGCAGCCAATCTCACGTACACTTTCATAGCTTACATCCAAAAATTTATGCACGAGATAATTTACTGCAAGAGAGCTTTGCTTTAATCGAACACTGTCGGGCTATTAGTCGCAACCTAGTCATGTTACCACGCTTAGCTCAACTCACTGAAATCGAGCTCATCACAATTCGGGAAAAAATAAATATTTTAATTGCGTAAGAAGCCTGAATCCAGTCTTTTGAACTGCGTTTGGTATATACCCATCATACTTCAAACCACTGGTTTTTAACTTCTATTTTTGCTGTTTAATAAATCTTCTTCGGTTCGCAATAGACCCGGCTATTCCTCACCTCAGAAGCTTTATTAAACAACAAAACTATTTGTTAAAATTCCAGTGGTTTGAAGTACGATGGGTATATACTTTTAAATACTCGCCTGATCTATATCTTTAATAGTAACCTGAATCTGCATTAATTCACTTTTAAGAAGTTGATTTAAATCAGCAGGTAGGGGATTACGTAAGGTTTCTTTATAAGTATTGATCAAAGTATTTTCACCGCGTTTAATCTCGTTAATGATGCTATCTTCATCGCCGCCGGTTACCAACGCTTTCAAATCAATAAATAATCGATGTGCGGGACCTGCAACAGAGCCACGTTTAGAAGCCTCGGCATTCATAAGGTTAAGTTGATTTTCAATATCGTGAATCATCTCTAAGCGGTTATTTGAAGCCTTCAGCAAAATCCCTTGTAGTTTTTGGTTATGGATTTTACTTGCGCATTCTTTATAGCCTTCATGGCTGTCATGTAAATAATTAAGAAGATCATTTAATTTAGCTACGGTATTTGCATCAACGGTACTCATGGGACACCTCCTTCGTTAGTGAGAGAACAATAAAAAGACATAAATTTTTGTAAAACAAAAGTCTGAACAATACGCATCACAAAAAGTAGAAAACTAAGAAAACAACATTGAATTAAGGCAAAATTAATTACTAGCCTTATAAGAATATAATATTCCTTTGACAGAAAAATTCAAGAGCAGCAATCCCAGCGGAGCTTAATCATAAGAGATTGCTGCATAAAAAGCTTATTGCGTGCTACTCTGCATAAGCGTAGCAGTATTATCGACGACTACTGCATTATCAGGATTAAGCGGCATTTTTAACATAGGTGCATGCGCAGCAAAATTAATCTTATTTAAATCAATCTTATGTAACGCAAGATCAGTATAAGTCCGATAATAAAATACTTTATGTGTCAAATCTTCAAACACCACCCATTGCGTTAATTCATTAGCATCAGGCGCATTGGCTTGTTTAGCGCGCACGTAGCCCAGAGGAATATCGACGTTGTTAATAATATGTTGAGCGAGATTAAGAGTATCAGTGATATTTTGAGTGGGTAAGGCGGTAGTTTTTAAAGCTAAAATTTTAATAAAGCGCGACGGTGGGCTGATATCCCCTGGCACGCCACGCATGCCCGAGCCTTGACCACTACTTTCAAAAACCATCTTACCAATGACAATAGGTTGAGCTGTATAGGGCGACAAATTAATATAATTAGCAACATTTTTAATTTGCCAATCATAAGAAGGTGCATTGGTGAGTACGCCAACAGCATCGTCATAGATGTTTAATTTACCATTAACGTATTCAATCACAATACCTTTACCGCTGGCATCATGCACAAAAAAATGGATTGG
Organism: Gammaproteobacteria bacterium; assembly: GCA_020050355.1. Lineage (GTDB taxonomy): Bacteria > Pseudomonadota > Gammaproteobacteria > Francisellales > CACEW01 > CAIQBE01. The sequence goes on from JAGVKT010000111.1 coordinate 18,573, forward strand.
AAATACAGTCGTGCCAAACTGAGGAACCAAAACAGCAGTCACATAAACATGATTTAATACTTTTTTGAGTTGATCCACACTGTCAAAATTACCTAAGATCCAATCGCCTAGATGGATATAAGGCAAATTGTGTTTGTTAGCAAATGGAGGTGCAGTTTGATATTGCATATCTTTGGTAGGAAAGAGTAAGCCTTCAAATGAAAGCCCGGCTTCATTCATGCCCTCGATAGGAGTATTAACACCAAAGTTATCAAGATAAAGATAACCATATTTCGAGGTCCAGGATAAGCCAGGTTTACCCGAAGCTGTGGTCATATCAAAAAAATGCCCACGCGGATACGTGCGCACATTAGAATTAAGATCCATCGCAAATTCCATAGTGCGAGTCATCAATACCGTGTGGTCTTGGCTGGTTAATTCAAAGCTCGTACAACCAAAAGTCGTAGCCCATCCAAAGATTCCTAAAAATGCCGCACTCGTACGCACAAACCAATTTTTGAATTTCATGCTTGTTCCTTAATAAAATAAAATCAAATTCAGAAAAGTATAAAGGATTTGAGTATCATTTTTAAATAGAAAGCTTAGGTTTTTTTTGAGGAAGTTTCTTTTTTTAGCGCAACCAGTTTATCCGCTTGGCGTGTAGGCTCAGGCAGGCGATAACCTTGCGTACAATCTAAGACCAGATCAACCGCAGTAGGTAGATCGATCAAATGACCTACACTGACAATAACGGGCGCTACTTTAGCGCGAGTACGTACAACCATTCCAATCACTTTATTTTTAGCCACTAGCGAGCTGGTAGCACCAAAAGCCAAACCAGGTTCTTGGTAATGTCCATACAATAAACTTTTGCCGCAACCAAGAGTAGGACGTTCAAACAGCAAGCCCAAATGGCTAGCAATGCCTAAACCACGCGGATGCGCCAAGCCATGCCCATCGACCATAATGACATCAGGAGTTTGGGTTAGGTGTGCAAATGCTTTTAAAATTGCCGGAATTTCCCGAAACGACAATAATCCTGGAATGTAAGGAAACACAAGAGGTGCCTTATCAATATGATATTCAAGCACACGGAGTTGTTGCCGATCCCATAATACCACAGCGGCAAAATAAAATTTTTTGTCTTGTGAAGGAGCGCAATCCACACCAGCAATAAAACGTAAAGGCTGCTCGGGTTGTATAATTTTAATTTTTTGCGCCAAAGTTTTTTGTAAGGCGATCGCAGCAGTAGGCGTTAAATCCCACGAATGATTAAATAAGGGCTGCATTAATTTAGCCCCAAGCCCAATGTTTGATAGATTTGCACCACATCTAAGACCGTTGCTAGTTGTTGGTTCGTTAGCGTATAGCTGCTTTGTAACAAACTCAAGCGTGAGTTCAAATAAGTAGAGTAATCAGCCAATCCACCCTGATATTGAGCATAGGCACTCAGGAGTTGTTCATGAGTATTTTGATAATGATTTCGATCAGCATGTAAAGCCAGCTGATCTTTTTGATAAGCAACCAAAGCATCATCAACTTCAGTAAAAGCATGAACTACAGTATCTTTGTAATGCAGCACTGCAGTTTGATATTGCAGCTTAGCTGCTTGATACATACTCTTGCGCAGCCCAAAGTCTAGTAAATATTGCGAAATACCTGTACCGAAGTTCCAAAATAAATTATCGCCGGCAACAAAATTAACCAAACTCGAACTCGCATAACCCAAATTACCCGTCAAGCTAAATGAAGGAAAAAAATTTGCCAAATTTATTTTTTCTCCATAGCCAAATGATAATACCTGTGCATAGGATTCTTGAATATCAGGGCGCATATTCAACATTTGTGAAGGCAAATTTTTAGGAACCAACACGGCAAGATTTTGTTGACCTAAACTATAATGACCTTGATATTGAAAATTTTCAGGATAGGCGCCCACCAAATAAGCCAAACTGTTGACTAAAATTTCACGCTGCTTTTGGAGCTGATTAATATCCGCATTAATGCCCTCAAGCTGATTTTTAGCATTATCCAGCGTGGTGATGTCAATTAAGCCAGTACGATATTGGGCCTGATAAAGTTGGACTAAATTAAACGCTGCACTTTGTTGTTGCTTAAGATTAAAGAGATTCACATCAGCAGCATTAATCTGAAAATAAGTATTCACAACATTACTGAGCAGAATTAATTTAATAACATGGCTTTGCGCTTCTGTAGCTGCAACATTGGCTTCTGCTTGATTAACAGTATTAGCCACTTGATGCCACACATCAAGCTCATAAGAAGTTGATAAAAAAGCCTGCTGCGCCGTAAAAGCATTGGTATTGCCCAAAGCAGTAGTATTAGAGCCTGCCGTGCCTACTGAGCTCACACCGGTAACCGCACTGTTATTAAAATAATTATTCGATGAATTTAAAGAATTTTTATTGCGAGAAGCATTATAATTAACACTCACTTGCGGATAAAGATAAGCCGCATTTTGCGCAACATAAGTTTGCGCGATATTAATATTCTTAAGCGCGATAAGATAATCATAATTATTTTTAAGCGCAAGATTAATGAGTTGATTGAGTTCAGCATCATTAAAATTTTCCCACCAATTATTCTTGAAGTGACTAGTGCTGACAAGTGAGTATTTATAAGCCTTTGGCGTTGATACCGCAGGAACTTCAGGTTTTTGATATAAAGAACAAGCATTCAAAACAAAAAATACGCCTAAACAACATAAACGTTTTTTCATGATGCGCCTTTGATATAAACATCCACAAGTTGACCCGGATAAATATTTACATCAGCAGGTTTAGTAAATTTAAAAATAATGGGCAGCACGCGCACATCAACACGCTCTTGTTTAGCATCTGATAATTCAATATTTGGAATGGTCATCGGTTGAACGCTGACAAACTCAAGAGGAATGCTAAAATTATTCAAGCCGCGAATAAACATTTTCGCTTCAAGTTGATCAGGCGCAGGTAGTTTTGGTACCAGGATTTCATCGATATAGCAACGCACTTGTAAATAAGGCGTAACTACGCCCATCTGCACAGTAGGCAGCATGCTTTCGGTATAAGTATCATAACTGCCATTGGGTGAAACATAATTGCCCACGGCTGTAGCAATACGTAAAATCACCCCATCAATCGGCGCTTTAATAATAAATTTGTTAAGAAGGGCGCGATCAGAGAGATATTGACCTAGAGCGGCATTTAAACTTTGGCGCGTCATCTTAACCGCATTAATTGCATTATCCAAATTATTTTTACTGACCGATTGCGGGTCAAGGTGATATGATTTTTTGATTTTATTCAATTGTTCTTGAACATTCACAAGGCTTGCTTGTTGATATTGAATGTCTGCCGCATCTTTAGCAACCAAAGCGCGCTGTACCGAATCATCAATGGCAAGAATAGGCATACCGCGGGTTACAGTTTGGCCTTCTTTAACAAAAATGTGCACGACTTTGCCAGAAACCTCTGAATAAATATTAGTATCCGAACCGGTAGGCTGATAACTTTCAACAATACCGGAAGCATAAATTCCTGAGGCATAAGGATTATAGCTCACTGCTACCGGAGGTTGGGGCGTAATTTTTTCATTATATAAAAACACACTGACAACACCTGCTAAAATACCAGCGGTAGCAATAACAAATAATAGTTTAGTTTTCATGAGGATCCTTGCGCGACGGTAACCATCTTACCATCTTCAATTTTAATCATCCGAGTTGCAAAATCATAAATTCTATTATCATGTGTTACCACAATGATTGCACGATGGTCATTAAGAATTTTAGTTTTAATAAAATTAATAATTTTTTTGCCGGTCTCACCATCAAGCGAAGCCGTGGGCTCATCAAAGATGAGGAGATCGGGTTTGGTCGTCAGCGCTCGTGCAATAGCCACACGTTGTTGTTCACCGATGCTTAAACGTTGGGGTGATAAATTGGCACGATGCGTCAAGCCCACAATTTTTAAGGCTTTGTCAGCTTCAGCCAAAGCATAGGCCCAGGGTTTTTTTTGGAGCACTAAAGGAATAGCGACATTTTCTTTACTGGTTAATTTATTAAAAAGATGAAAATCTTGAAACACAAAACCAATATTATATAAACGAAAATCTGCCAATGCATCAGGGCTAAGCTGCCAGAGCTCTTGATTCTTAATGCGCACACTACCGCTATTAGGGCTTAAAATACCCGAAATAATGCTGAGCAAAGTAGTTTTGCCAGAACCAGAAGGTCCTACAATATAGAGCATCTCGCCATAATTGAGATTAAAGCTCACATCCTGCAACGCAAAAGTTTTATTACTTTCATCGCCAAACCACTTAACAATATTTTTTGCTTCTAAGATCACAATGCTCCTAGGGTTTAGCCTCTGAAAATATCAAAAGGATCAATCCGCGTTACTTTCCTAATTCCCAAATAACTTGAAAAAGCAATAATAATTAAGACCATCACAAAAGCAATAAATAAGTTTTGATAAGTAACAATCGCCGCATATTCAGGCAAACGGAACTTCGCAATGCTAATTAAAACTGACGAGAGAAATACGCCAAAACCATAACCCAAAAAACCGACCACCGCAGATTGAAACAAAATCATTTGGATCAGTTCATTTTTTTTAGCCCCGATGGCTTTTAAAGCTCCGAATTCTTGTAAATTTTCTAATACAAAAGTATAAAAAGTTTGTCCAGCAATCGAAAGACCAACTATAAAACTAACAAGCATCATGATCAATACATTCATGCCTAGGCCAGTTCGATATAAATAATAATTGGTATTTTTGCTGATAAATTCTTGTTGCGTCAATGCCACATATCCTAAGGCTTGTACTTGAGCTTTAATATAAGCGATATCCGCAGGGCTTTTGGGCTCCACTAAAATATAAGAAATGGTAAAGCGCGTGTGCGGCAAATTAGAAATAGCACGTGTATAAGTAGTATAAAGCGTAGGCGTGCCAAACAAACCTCCCATCAACGCTTTAGCAATACCTACCACCACAGCGCGATGATCATTGATTTCAAAAGTAGTGCCAATAGTGGGATTATGAAGTTTATGGTATTCAGCATCATTAACCACGATGTAAGCATCGTTATTATAAAGGTCATAAATATTGCCATGAAGCATCACCGGCCGACCAAAGAGTGAGGCATCATCCAAGCCAATGATCGTCGCTGCCTGATAGTGACCATCATTAAGCTTGATCAAACCAGTCCCGGTATAAAGCGGCACAGCATATTTAACCCCATTAATGCTGCGCACAGCATCTAAAATATAATCGGGTAGAGAAATATTATCCGTTTGAATGTTAACCGAAGGGTCCATCACCCACATACTAGCACCGACATTATAAATAGTCGCTGCAGTGCGATGCATAACCCCAGAAAAAATAGCAGTCATCTGTAGCATCAAAAACACCGCAAAAGTAATACCCAAAATAAGCGTAAAAAACTTTCCACGATCACCCGCTAAAAGCTTTAACGCAATTTCAAGTAAACTCTTCATGCGATACCTTTGATCATTGCATTAATGCAAAATAAATGTACCAATCGTACTTAGAAATGCGAAGATTTTTACAAAGAGTTTTGTGTCCCAATAAATTTTCCGAACCGAGTAATAGTTATTCTATTGCAAGGTGAGGAAGGTTTATTGGGACACAAAACTCTTTGTAAAAATCTTCGCATTTCTAAGTACGATTGGTATATTACCTGAAGCAAAGCTAATTTAGCAAAAAGAATATTAGTGAAGTGCGAATGGTATTCACGCTTCCTACTAATTTGCTACTAATTATTACTAAATTAGTAGTAAAATTGTATGTTTTATGATAAGACAACTAATATTAACCCATAGAACCTGGCTCAAATAAAATGAGAAAACCCGCAACTCCTCCAAAGAGACCAAGATTTGAAGTAATAATGAAAATATGGAAACATTTAATAAAGAAGCATATAAATGTGGAAGTAACGCACAATAATGAATATTTGCATTGGGATGAGTTAAGAAGCAAACAGCCACGCCCAGCAAAAATAAGTGCAGAAGAATGGAGGTAGCTTAAGTCCAAATAGCGACTACAGCCATGATGCCAAATCCTAAAATCATAAATAAAAATTCGCGTATATTGCAGCAACGCTGAATCATAGTGGCCCGGCCAAGGCCATGTAAGGTGCCGATATAAAGAAAGGTTCCGGCCGCCAAAGCGCTAAAAATGGGCATCAATAAAGGATAGGCGCTGGTAGTGTGCTCAAGCAAACTACCAATCGAAATACCGATAGGAGTCATTAAAGCAAAAATTAAAAAACAAGCCATCCCGATGCTAAATCTTAATGAGCTTTTATTAATGGTCACAGATAGCGAAAAGCTTGCTGCCCACTTGTGCGCAATAATAGCTAAGCCTAAAACCAAAGTGGTTAAAAAATTATTGCTAATCCCTAAAGCGGTTCCTTCAAAAAGTGAATGAATAGACAACATGAGAACGGCCAACAAAGCCATGCTTTTTGAATTTCCATCATGATGTGCTTGAAGTTCATTGCCGAGATGTTCAAGCAATAGCAAGCCTAAAAAACTCGCACCTGCGATCAAAAACGCAAAAGGATAATGATAGCCCAGCGCAATAAAACCTTGATCAGCGTCGCCCAGCATATGAATCAATGCTGCACCCAAAAATACGCCACAAGCAAGCGTCTCGCCCACAGGAAAATCAAAATCACGGCGCTCATTTTTAATTTTGAAGGGTAAAAAACCAGCAAGCAGTGCCAAAAATAATATCGCTGCCGCTAGGAGTAATTTTAGTTCCATATCAATCTCCTTCGATAAATCACTTCAAGATACAGGAGTTTTAAGGTGAAATATAGAGCACTCCGAAAGGCTAGGTTTTTAACAAATAGTTTTTTTGTGGAATAAAATTTCTGATTGGAATTAGAGCTAGTGCTACGAACAGGTTATTTTGGTGATCAGCTGCTCATCCCTGCACGCGCAGAAAATGATAATCCTATTTTGAATGCGCATGCAAAAATGTTGCGCGTTAACCCAGAGCGTCCCACACCGGAAAAACAAGGTATTTATTTGGCTTGGTACAAAGCGAGCTCAACTGCCGCCACGAGCGCCCTTCTGCAATTAGCCTAAGTACCTATCGGTTACAAACATTGAAGCCATGCCAAAAATGGCGTACAAATTCGAGGTAAATTTCGCAAAAGAGCAGGTTATTAACCTTGTATTTTATACAAAAAATGTATATAATTACCCGGTATAATATACATATTTAACAAAAATGAAGAGATTACTTGAGGAATCCTTAATCCGTTGGCAAAAAAGCCCAACCCGCCTTCCAATTATTCTCCGTGGTGCAAGACAAGTCGGTAAATCTTATTTAATCGAAAATTTTGGTAAAACTTATTTTGACAATATATTAGTTATTAATTTTGAAAAAGATCCTCATTATAAATATTGCTTTCAAGAGCTTGAAGCCAATAAAGCTGTGAGCCAACTGGAGTTAATCGCCAGGCAAAAAATTACTCCAGGAAAAACTTTATTATTCTTAGATGAAATTCAAGAATGCCCCAACGCTATACAAAGTCTACGCTATTTTAAAGAGCAAATCCCTGAATTACATGTGATCAGCGCAGGCTCTTTACTCGAATTTGCTCTTCAGCGTGAAGACTTTAGTTTTCCGGTAGGGCGCGTACAATTTCTTTATTTAAAACCGCTCTGCTTTAAAGAATTTCTATGGGCACAGCGACGTGAAAATTTATGCGACTACTTGGCCAAAGCCACGCTCAATAACCCAATCCCCACAAGCATCCATCACGAGTTATTAAAAGAAGTACGAAATTATTTAATCCTAGGGGGTATGCCCGCGGTACTAACACAGTTTTTTCAGACGCAGAGTTTACGAGAAGCAAACGATCTGCAAAGTACGCTACTTCAAAATTATCGCGCCGATTTTGGCAAATACGCCAAGCATCATGAGTTTAAATATTTAGAAACAGTATTTGAAAAATTACCCGCGCTAACCTCACAACAAATCAAATACAGCAAAATTGATTCAAATACTCCTTCACGCAATATAAAGCTTGCTATTGAAAAGTTGCACGCAGCCCAACTACTAACGCCCATCTACGCCACTAGCGCAGCAGGCTTGCCTTTAGTAGCTCATAAGAATGAGCGAAAATTTAAAACACTATTCATCGACGTTGGTTTAATGCTGCATGCTTGTCAAGTGGAACCAACTTTACTGATACAAGGAGATATTCTGTTTTTATTACAAGGCGCGATGATGGAGCAGTTCGTTGGCCAGGAGCTTTTAGCGTATCACAATCCCATCGAGCCACCAGAACTTTATTTTTGGACGAGAGAAGAAAAAAGCGCACAAGCCGAAGTTGATTATTTGTTTTCGTACAACAACAAAATTTTTGCCATCGAGGTAAAATCAAAAAGTTTAGGTCACTTAAAATCTTTAAAGCGTTTTATGTCTGAAAGACACAGTCCACTAGGGATTCGTATTTCCGAGCATCCCTTAAGCTTTGAAAACGGGATTCTGTCCATACCGCTTTATATGGTTTTTGAAATAGAGCGGTTGCTGGCAAATACGTGCACCTTATAAAAGCTAAAGCTTTCATTGTTACTTACAATCAAAAACAAATTGTTTAACCGTTTCCATATGACCAAAATGATGCACCAATTCTTTCAATACAAATTTCTGTTGCTGTTTATTAAAAGCAGCTACAGCATCTTCGAGGATGACAACTTCGTAGCCTAAGTCATGGGCCGACCAGGCAGTTGCCAAGATGCAAACATGTAAAGCAAAACCTGCAAGATAAAGCCTTTTAATATCATGCGTACGCAAATAAAGATCAAGATCAGTATGCGCAAAAGCACTGCCGCCTTTTTTATTTGCAATAACATAATCTTCTGCTTGCGGTTTAAAAGTTTCATGAATACCTTGACCACTATCTTGCCAAGTCTGAGCTTTGGGAATTTTACCTCTTAAACCAAAGTCTGTTTGTCCTAACTCTGCGTAATTAGACGAAAATCCCATAGCCGTATGAATGACTGGCATATGAATCGCATGTGCATGATCAAACGCTGTTTTAGCATTTTTAAGCGCAGTTGCTAATAAATCCTGATCTGCAAATCGTTCTTTAAGTTTACCTTGAGGGCTTAACCATTCGTTTTGAAATTCGACCATCAATAGTGCTGAGTTTGGCATTTTTTTCCTTATGCGTGTAGCTTTAATATCAAGGCAGTGTATCATGGAGTTACTCATACAAAAATATTTAATTAATAACAGAATGCTGCTGACCCTATTTGGTTTATTTGCTGTAAGTGCGATGTTAATTTGTTATGCCTTAGAGCATCGCAGTCATTGGTTTATCTTAGGCTTTGCTTGTTCCTGCGCATTAGGTTCTCTGTATGGATTCTTGCAGGGTGCCTGGCCTTTTGGGCTGATCGAAGCTGTTTGGTCGTTCATAGCATTACGTAAGTGGTGGCTAAAAATAAATTGATAAATACCTAAAATGGATATAAAAAAGGGAAGAGCTACTAGCCTAATTGGCTTAAAAGAACGAAGTTGCTACATGGTTAAAGGGGTTGGCGTATAAATTTTTTAAAAGTCTTCACTAAGTGAGTTTCAAAGCGATCTTTTAAGCTAACTTCATAAAGCGGACGCATGAGTTTTAATTTTTCAATGCGAAGAATTTTAAGGTTGTCGTCCTCTAAATCTTCTTGTAAGACAAATTTTGATAATACACTTAAAGCATTACTGCTTTTTACTGCAAGCTTAATCGCTTGACTGCTGCCTAATCTGAGCCAGGGCGTATCCAGTTTTAGTTTTTTTAATAAGAGTGCATCAACTGTTTCTAATGTTCCAGAGCCTAATTCACGCAAGATCCATGGATAATTAGCAAGCGCTTGCATCGGGATAGTTTTATGCTTGCTTAAAGGATGGTTTTTACGACAAAAAATAACGAGCTCATCCTCTAGCCATGCTTCTTTATTAATTTTTGGTTCATAACATTCACCTTCAATAAATCCCAAATCAATACGCCAAGCATTTAAATTTTGAATAATAGTGTCAGTGTTTGCAACGTTTAATTCAATACTGACTTCTGGGTATTGTTGCTTAAACCGCACTAAATAAGCAGGAAAAATGTAATTGCCAATGGTTGAGCTGGCTCCAATTTTTAATTCACCGGCCAAAGCGCCTTGTTTAAGGTTTAACTGATCAATAGCTTTTGCTCGTCCTAATAAAAAATCTGCTTCCTTTAATAAGGTTTTACCTAATTGATTTAACACTAGGCGCTTGCCTTGGCGATGAAATAAAGGTGCATTCAGAGTATGCTCAAGTTCTTTTAAGGCCATACTTGCTGCAGATTGGGTGAGCCCAATGGTCATGGCGGCTTTGGTGACATTGCCAATTTGGGCAATGGCGCGAAAAATTTCTAGTTGACGCAGGCTAATTTTAATCATTATTTTTGATGATAAATATAAATATTATAAATTTTACTAATTAATTTTTATGAAGTAAAGTGCTCTTATAAAAGAAACATAAAGGAGCAGAAGATGAGCCAGCACAAAAATTATGAATGGGCTGTAATTGGAGCTGGGCCGGCAGGTATTGGAGCAGTCGGTAAGCTGATTGATAACGGTGTCAATGCACATAATATCGCTTGGATTGATCCAAAATTTTCAGTCGGAGATTTTGGTTCTAAATGGGCCAATGTCTCGAGTAACACCAAAGTAGATTTATTCATAAAATTTTTAAATGCCAGTACAGCTTTTGAATACCAAAATTGCAAACAAGAGTTTGCGCTACAAAAATTAGACCCAGAGCAAACCTGCTTATTAAAATATGCAGCCGAGCCTTTGCAGTGGATCACTCAACAACTTAAGAAAAAAATTGTGCCGATTCAAGGCTGGGTACAAAGTTTAGCGATGAGGGAACATTATTGGCATATTATCTTAGAAAATAGACAGGTTAAAGCGCGTAATATTATATTGGCACAAGGCTCCGAGCCTAAAACCTTACCCAACTATTCACGCCCAGCCATCATTGATCTTGCCGATGCTTTAGATCCAGAGCATTTAAAACAAGTCGTCACTCAAGAGGATGTGGTTGCGGTATTTGGTGCTTCACATTCCGGGATTATTGCAATCCGTCTATTGTTGGAGGCTGGAGTAAAAAAAGTCATTAATTTTTATCAAGGCCCATTGCGTTATGCAGTTTACTTAGAAGATTGGATTTTATTTGATAATACAGGCCTAAAGGGAGAAACAGCCAAATGGGCCCGTGAGCACATAAATGGGACGCCTCCAAAAAACTTAATACGCATCCATTCTAGTGAAGAAAATATTCAAAAATATTTAGGAGAATGCACCAAGGCGGTACACGCAGTAGGTTTTTCACGTCGGAATATCCCAATCGAAGGTTTTGAAAAGATAAATTACAACGCCAAAAGCGGTATCATTGCGCTAGGTTTATTTGGCATAGGGATTGCTTTTCCGGAAGAAACAGTGGATCGATTTGGCAATGTAGAATTAAGCGTAGGCTTATGGAAATTTATGAGCTATCTTGAACGCGTGGTTCCAGTTTGGCTCAAATATAGTAATTAAATTAAAAAGCCATGGTTTTAATATTAAAGCGGTAATAAAGCAATTTAAACAATGGTAGGTCTGGGAAAAATCAAACTGCTTATATACCCATGGTGCTTCAAAACACTGGAATTTTAACAAATAGTTTTGTTGTCTAATAAAGCTTCTGAGGTGAGGAACAGCCAGGTCTATTGCGAACCGAAGAAGCTTTACTAAACAACAAAAATAGAAGTTACACCCCAGTCTTTTGAAGTGGAATGGGTATATAATTAACAAAAATTTTTAATTTAAAAAGATATTATTAAATGCAACGAGGTAAACGCCTAATATTAGCTGCATTGGATTGGGCGAGGCCAAAAGATCCTCCCATGTCATTAGGCCATGCTTCTATTTTGGCAAATTTAAAACATCATGGGGTGAATGTATTTGAAAAATCTTGGTCTGTAAATAGCTCTGAATTTAATATAAATAATGTAGTTGAATTTGCCTTATCTCATGCTAAAGGCAAAGACACAGCTTTTGCACTGGGTGCTTTTGTATGGAATGAAAAACATGTTCAAGAAATTTTAACGCGTTTAAGAGTTAAAAAATTTCCAGGGCCGATCATTGTGGGAGGGCCTCAAGTAAGTTACGTTAGCGATAATAATGAATTAGAGAAATATTATCCTCAGGCAGATGTTTTTGTTCGTGGTTATGCTGAGGCAGCACTAGTTAAATGGGCACAAGCCTCTGAAGAAAACCCTATAATTAGAGGAGTGCATTATCGGGGTGTCCCTGATCTGGGGGGCAGCGCGACGGTTGATTTAGAATCGTTACCCTCTCCATTTTTAACGGGCTTAATTCCACCTCAGCGTTTTATTCGTTGGGAATCTCAAAGGGGCTGTCCTTTTCGATGCACCTTTTGTCAACACAGAGAGCCAGAGACTGCATATCTCAAACGCAGGCACTTAAGCCGTCCTAGAATTGAGGCTGAAATTGATTGGATTACTAAACAAAATAAAATAATTCAAGATATCGCGCTATTAGATCCAACCTTTAATTCTGGACCATATGCAGTTGAAACACTAGATTTGTTGAGGGTAAATGGCTATACAGGCAAAATCGCACTTCAATGTCGCGCAGACATGGTAAACGAAGAATTCATACGCGCCGTTTCTGAGTTAAATAGTCAGGCAAAGGTAGTTTTAGAATTTGGCTTGCAAACAATCCATAAAGAAGAACAACGCTTTATTGAGCGCCCAACCAATTTAAAAAAAGTGACTGAGGTAATACAAAAATGTATTGCTCGAGGAATCGCTATCGAAGTTTCATTGATTTTTGGCCTGCCGGGTCAAACTTTTGTTTCTTTCCAAGAAAGTGTTCAATATTGTATTAACTTGGGCGTCCCTACAGTTCATAGCTTTCCACTCATGTTATTGCGAGGAACCAAAATGTTTGAACAAAAGCAGGCTCTAGGATTAATTGAAAGTGATGAAATGGCAAGTGTTGATATTGATCGAGTACAACATGACATTTCTCACGTAGTTGCTAGCAAAACATTTACTTATGAAGATTGGCGGAAAATGTCAGAATTGGCGGCTTGGTTAGAGACTAGCTATAATCCTAAAGCTGAACAAAAGCCTCAACACACCACAGTATTTCGCAGCGCTTTAGAGTTATCTAAGGCTGAAGCAATAGAGTTAGGCAAATTATTTTAATGATAATTAGTTGATTATTCAGAATTCCGAAAATGTCGTGCAATTTCGGAAACAACTCCGAAAATAGAAGTATATGCAAAAACGTCTTTTGGTTTTACCTAAAAACTATAACTTTTTCCTATTTGGTGCATGAGTAATGACACAATAGCAAAAGTCTTTGGTAATGATGCAATATAAGCTTTTCATTGGCAGGAGGCATTATTAAAGATAGCTCATCCTGAAGAGTAGAAAATAGTGGTTCGGGGCAGAATCAAATTGGCACTTATGCAGTTTTGCTGGTCCAGGAGTGGTCCAAAATTTCATTAATCAAAATCATATGAATCAGCAAGAAATTCTTCCAAGCCTATACAAGTAATTTTTTCAGTTAGCTTAATAGGAACATCTCCAGGATAAATCACAATTAATTTTTCAAGTTTTAAATCTTCTAAAGCAATTTTCATGCTTTTTGTTAAGTTAGGCACCTTTGAAAATTTAAATTCAAAGCCTAAGCGTTTTGTGCCTCGAACAATAAGTAAGTCTAACTCGGCTTGAGCATGTGTTGCCCAAAAATAGCAATCATAGGCATCGGCTTGTACATGACGAATTAATGATTCTAAAGCAAAACCTTCCCACGAAGCACCTAACTTTGGGTTAACAAGTAGATCTTGCTTAGTATGAATATTTAGCAGTGTGTGAAAAATTCCTGAGTCTTTAAAATAAATTTTTTGAGATTTAACTTGACGCTTTGCAATATTTTCATGCCAAGGCGATAATTGTCTAACCATAAAAGTACCAGTTAAAATATCTAAATATTTTTGTATCGTAGTACGCGAGATATCAAGGGCATTACCTAATTCCGTAGCATTAAATAATTGACCATGATAGTGCGCAAGCATCATCCAAAAGCGCCGTAATTTTTCAGCAGGAATTTTAATTCCTAAATTAGGAATATCTTGTTCCAAGAATGTACGCACATAATTCTGCCGCCACACATTGCTGGCGGTTTCATCTTCGGCAAGATAAGAAAGTGGAAAGCCTCCTCTAATCCAAAGTTTATCCAAGTCTGAAGCTTCGGGATAAGAGAAGGGAGTAAGTTCGATATAATGAATGCGGCCTGCCAATGATTCAGAGCTTTGTCGAATTAAATCTCTTGAAGCACTTCCTAAAACTAAATAACGTTGTTTTTTATTATCTTGATCTACTAAAACTCGTAATACTGAAAATAATTCAGAAACTTTTTGAATTTCATCGATAACAATTAAGCCTTCAAAATCTTGTAGGGCAAGCATCGGGTCTTGCAAGCGAAGTAAATCTTGAGGATTTTCCAAATCAAAATATTGAGCTCTTAAGCCATTGTGATTTCTGAAAAATTGCCTTGCTAAAGTGGTTTTGCCACATTGTCTAGGGCCTAAAATAGCGACTACTTTGCTGGTTTTAAAAGCTTGTTCAATGTCATGTAAGTAAGTGGTTCTTTGCATAGTATCCTTGAAAAACGAAACTTTATGTTGCTATTTTCAAGGTAAAATACAGCTTTGTCAAGAAATATGGATGTTTTATGCCCATAAATTAAACTCCATAACTCAGAGACTTTCGGTCTCTTATTCTTCAAAAATGAAAATATCGAATAAGATAAATCAAATGGTTATTTTAATTTTTTTGCTCAATATCTAATAAAAATTACCGTTCACTGGTTCAATAGTGGACCAAAGGATAATTTTATAAAAGCAGGAATTGGTTATAAGCCGCAAAGTAAATAGTGGCTCGGGGCAGAGTCGAACTGCCGACACAAGGATTGGAGACGATTGCTTTATTGTGGTGTATTGTCAATTATTGCCGTTTTTTCAGTTTCGCTGTCCCGTGAGTGTCCCGTACAAAAATAAGAAAAGGGCTGGAGAATCGAATATATACATACTGTATTATCTTTTAGTTAAATTTTATCTAAATAAAGGAAAATGCTTTTTCTTTTATTTAAGTTGATGCTTACTCAAAAATCTCACATGCAAGTTTATTTTATTATATATAAGAATTTGATTATTGAAGATAAAAAAGCATTAGAAAGAATTAGTAGTTGACAATAGAAATAATAAGGTTGACAATAAAGACATGTTAAGTTGACAATTAGTGTCATTTAAGTTGACAATAAAGGAGTGGAAATATGAAAAAAACCAGGACCAAAGGAGAAAATATCCGTAAATTTGTCCTAGATCATATTGATAAACATCCAAACGATATAAACAGCGTAGCGGCTAAACATTTTGGTATTACACGCCAGGCAATTAACAAGCATTTACAGAATTTAGTAGCAGAACAAACATTAATAGAAAGTGGTAACACCAAAAGCAAAGTTTATAAACTAGCACCGCTATTAGAATGGCGACAAGCTTACAACATTGGTTCAAAACTCGCTGAAGATGTAGTGTGGAGGAACGATATACAGCCCGTATTAGGTAAGGTTCTTGATAATGTCCTCGGTATTTGGCATTGGGGGTTTACCGAGATGTTCAATAACGCAATTGATCACTCAGGAGGCTCTGAAATTGTTGTGCAAATAAAAAAAACGGCTATAAATACTGAAATGTTGATTGTTGATAACGGTATTGGTATTTTCAAAAAAATCCAGACAGCGAAGCATTTATTAGATGAACGTCATGCTATTTTGGAACTTGCTAAAGGAAAATTGACTACTGATCCTAAAAATCATAGTGGTCAAGGAATATTTTTTACATCACGAATGTTTGATGCCTACGGCATTCTATCAGGGGATGTATTTTTTTCTCATCAATTTAGTGAGCCAGAAGATTGGATTTTAAAAAATGATCAATTTTCGAGTGGAACTTTAATTTGGATGAAACTGCATAATCACACAGCACGTACAGCTAAAAAAATATTTGATCAATATACTTCAGGAGATGACTTAGGTTTTACTAAGACAGTTGTCCCAGTAAAGCTCGCACAATATGGTAAAGATGAGTTAATTTCAAGGTCTCAAGCCAAAAGATTATTAGCAAGAGTTGAGCTTTTTAAAACAGTAATATTTGATTTTACAGGCATAGATTTTATTGGCCAAGCTTTTGCCGATGAGATATTTAGAGTATTTGTAAGCCAACATCCGAAAATCGAAATCATACCCATGCATGCAAAGTCTGAAGTCATGCATATGATTAAGAGTGCACGATCGGGGTTAAAGTCATAAAAATAATATTGAAACTACCTGGGATCTTGAAAACAATGGTGGCTCGGGGCAGAATCGAACTGCCGACACAAGGATTTTCAGTCGCTCATTGATTAATAGCCTACAATACACTACAACACTTAGCAATAGTAAAATCAAAGCTTCCATGGAGTTTTTTTATTGTGGTGTTTTGTCAATTATTGCCATTTATTCAGTTTTACTGTCCCGTGAGTGTCCCATAAAAAATAGGCGTAGTAATCATAAAATTCAATAGATGAACGATATTTGATCTTTTAGTTAACTTTTGTTTAACTAAAGGAAAATGATGTTTCCTTTAGTTAGACTATAGACAACTAAAAGTATTTAAGTTAGCATAATCCTTAATAAAGGGAAATGCACTTTCTTTTAGTTAGGGGGCTTATGAAACATAAGGATCGCATAGGTTTAAATCTTAAATGTAAAATAGGCGGTGAGACTTATCAGGCATATATTCCTAAAGACTTACCTCCTAAACCACCGTTAGAATTAGATAAATTATACTTATTAATAGATCAGGCTACAGTTGCATTGGGCCGTTTAGAAGGCATTAGTTCGATTTTGCCTGATCCATCACTTTTTCTTTATATGTATGTTCGTAAAGAAGCTGTACTTTCATCACAAATAGAAGGAACGCAATCTTCTCTGTCAGATCTTTTATTATTTGAAAATAATGAAGTGCCGGGCGTTCCTATTGATGATGTTACTGAAGTATCAAATTATGTTGCTGCGATGGACCATGGCCTACAACGACTAAAAGAAGGTTTTCCTTTATCTCTTCGCTTAATCCGAGAAATCCATGGTATTTTACTTGCAAAAGGCCGGGGTCATCACAAACAGCCAGGAGAATTTCGTAAATCTCAAAACTGGATTGGAGGAACACGTCCAGGAAATGCAAGATTCGTTCCGCCTCCACCAGAAAGATTAATGGAGTGTTTGGGTGCTTTTGAGAAATATTTACATGACGAAAAACAAAAATTACCGACTTTAATTAAGGCAGCACTTGCACATTTGCAGTTTGAGACAATACATCCCTTTTTAGATGGTAATGGACGCTTAGGACGTTTATTGATTACTTTTATTCTATGTGTTGATGGAATAATAACATCACCGTTACTTTATTTAAGTTTGTATTTTAAAATTAATCGCCAGTCATACTATGATCATCTACAACTCGTACGTGAAACCGGCGATTGGGAAGAGTGGTTAAGATTTTTTTTAAAAGGTGTTATTGAAGTAGCAAATCAAGCTACAAGTACTGCAAACAAGATAAAAAAATTATTCGAAGACGATCAGGAAAAAATTGAAGAGATTGGCAAATCAGCTGCCTCAACATTGATAGTCTTTAACTATCTTAAGCATCATCCAATTACAGATACGAATAAAGTCGCTGATAAATGTAAGCTAACATTACCTACTATTTTAAGGTCACTTGCAAACCTTGAACAGTTAAAAATAGTCCAGGAAATTACTGGTAAAGAGCGTCATCGAATTTATGTTTACCAGAAATATATTGATCTATTAAGCGATGGAACAGAACCAATCCGAAGCTGAGTAAAATAAAGGAATATTTGATGGATAAAGTGTTTAAGTTTTTATCTATTATAAAATGGAATATTCTTATTTGTATAATAATACAGCTAATATTTGCTTTTGTTGGGTCATAAATAATCCAAGGGTTCTTTCGAGATCAAATGTCATCAAAAAGCAAAGCTACACTAAACTAGCTTGTGTTAATTTTAGGTTATTTCAACGAAGCACTAGTCCAGGTTATTTAAAAACTCTAAGCCAGGATATGATTTTAAGCTAGTGTGTCCATATGCTTTTTTACTTTGACTTAAATGAGACCTAATAAGCATTTCTGCAAAGTAAACTGCTAAAGGCAAGGGATCAATAATTTGAACATTCAAGCCTTCTTTTAATAATCTTGCTTTAACATTTTCTTGGCAACCTAGCATGCCACAGCAACCAAAAATAATAGTATCAGCTCCATAATTTTTAATTGCAACTTTAGCTTGGTGATAAATAGCGTCTGCTGTTAGTTCAAGGTTGCACTTTAATTCTTTAGGCGGAATTTCTACTGAAAGAGTCGCGCATAATTTTTCTTCAAGAAAGTAAGCACGAGCTTGCTGTCTTACGAGTGGGTTTACGGCCTCAGCCATCGTGATTACAGCAAAGCGATCTCCTAAGGTTGCAGCAACACTCATAGCAGTTTGTGAAGGGCCAACAACAGGAATTGAAACCAATTCTCTTCCTTGCGCTACACCTGGATCACCCATGCAATCAATGACCACGGCATCAATACCTGCTTTTTCAGCAGCTACAATCTTTTGTAGTGTTCCAGGTATTGCTAAAACTTCTTCCGCTCTACTTGAAATTGAGTCAGGACCAACATCACTATGGACAATATCTATGTGGATATCGTCATGCTCTAAAAATTTTATATCCTGTTTAGTATGGAAATTGGCATTAAGCCCTGGAAAAATAATCCTAATTCTCATATATTGTCCTCAGTTGATCATATAAATTTTTTTAAAATTAAAGTAAACCCAAAAGCAAGCGCAAGTAAGGCAAAATAAATCAAAGGTAAGACCAAGGCGCTAGTAATGTGGATGAGACTTATCAACAATACACATAAAGTAGCCAGACCCATATTGATAAAGCTCATCATTGCAGAAGCATTGGATTTATCTTCAAGTTTGCCAGTTGCAATGCTTGAAGCATTTGCATAAACAAAGCCCATGCCCATATAAATAATCAGTAAAGGAACAAATAAGAATAAAGCTTGAGCCGTATGTAAAAATCCGGCAAACATTAATAATATCCCCACCAGCATAATGCTTAATCCTAAAAGAATCGCTTGTATAGCAGAAAGCTTTCCGCTCATGTGTGCAGATAATTGAGATCCTAGAATGATGCCCAGCATTGGAACTAAATTCCAAAGCCCATATTGTGCCGGAGATAGCCCAATAATTTCCATGGCGATAAAAGGGGCAACGCTTACAAATACATACACATAAGCTGTAGCTGAACCCATTAAAAATGCAGCAAAAGAAAGGGTGGGAGTTTTAAGAGTAATAGCATATTTGTTTATAATTTTATTAAATTTCAAAGCATGCGTATCCAAATTCTTTGCAGTTTCTTGCATGCGCATGCAAAGGGTCAATAAAATCATGCCATACGCTGCCATAAAGTAAAAACTAGCTTGCCAAGAAAAGTGTTCAGTCAAAAAGCCACCGATGGCAACACCGAGTGCCGGGGTAATGGCAAAAGCAATCATCAAATGCGCAATAGTCTTACGCGCTTGTTCCGCTGTGTGAGTATCAGCAACTAAGGTAAAGCTCATTTTAAGGCCTACGCTTGCACCTAAAGCCATAAATAAACGTGCAATCACTAAAAGCCAGAAAGACTGAAGCGGGCCTGCTAGGGCGCAGACAATTGATGCGATAATTTCAAGCGTAATCCCCATATATAAAGCAACTTTGCGACCAAAACGATTCGCAAGTGGTCCATAAATGAGTTGCCCTACCGCATACCCTACTAAAAATAAAGTGATGGTAAGATTAGCTTCACGAGTGCTAATGTTAAAAAATTGAGTAATTTGAGGCAGCGCAGGTGTAAATGCTACCGCAGTAATTGAGCCAAAAGATATTAGCAGCAGTAGTAATAAAAAAGGAGGTTGTGCTCGTGATTGCATAATTTTTTCCTGTTATTCCATTATCTCTATTCTAATTAATAACTAAAAAGATGTAAAATGAATTAATTTCAACAATTAAAAACTAAATTTCAATAATGAGTAAATTCAAACAGCTTGAAGCTTTTGTAAGTGTAATTGAACAAGGGGGCTTTGCAGCAGCAGGAAAAAAATTGCATCTAACTTCGGCAGCTATTAGTAAGCAAATAAAAGCATTAGAAGAAACCCTAGGAGTTGAATTAATCCAAAGGACAACTCGAAATTTTAGTTTAACGGAAATTGGTGCACATTATTTTGAAGAAGCTAAAAACATCTTAGAACAATTAAACCAAGCTGATGCTTTAATTTTGCAGACACGGCAAGAGCCTCAAGGTGTTTTAAAAGTGGTAAGCTCATATTATTTTGCGGAACATTATATTTTGCCAAAACTAGCAGAATTTTTACATCGTTATCCAAAGATTAAGCTCAAGCTTGAATTAGCAGAACGCTTGCCGGATATGGTGCGAGAGGATATAGATATTCTTTTTGGCGTCAGTGTTGATGCTTATCCTGATTTTGTAAGAAAAACTATAAGTCATACGCGCTATGCTTTTTGTGCTTCAAAAAAATACTTAAAAAAATATGGTACCCCAGAGCATCCTGAAGATTTAAAAAAACATCATTACATTACCCATTCTATGCGTGATAAACCTAATTTTGTATCTTTCAGAAATCACCAAGACATCTATGTTCAACCTTATCTGTGGTTCAATGATTCTAAGGCGATACTAGAAGCTGCATTACAAGGATTAGGAATTATGAAACTCCATTATTATTTTGTAGAAGAAGCTTTAAAAAATAAAAAACTAATAGAAATTTTTAAGGATTATGTAGAGCCAAAACAAGCAGTTTATTTTTATTATCGTAAAAGTCGATATCTTGATCCTAAAATAAGAGCATTCAATGAATTTACTGAAGCCTAAGTCGAATTAAAGAAAAAATGTAAACTCCATTTTTCATCGAGCTAATAGCTTTAAAAAGCGATATAAACACCAAAAATAATCTGCAAATGCAATCGCTAGCGGCCTTGCTATATTATATTTAAACCTTTCAAGTTTATGACCATATGATAACCCTTATCAATACGTCTTTATTTCGGTGTTGGTAAGCCTGATGTAATTTTGGAGATAGCAATTTCCATAAATATAGTTGCTGTATTACTCATAATGGACATCAAAAGATTTTCAAAAAGCATTCTTTGCATTTGGTTAAATTTAACAGCCATTTCACTACTAACAAGATCCGCTTCTGCTGCGGAAAGGCTCCATTGCGTACAGTTTCCAACAGTTTGGAATTCCCAAGGTTCCGATTTTATTTCTAAATCTTGACGTCTATGAAGTATTCCTTTTAAAGAAGGATCTAATCCATAAATATAGCTATAGGCATCAACACGGGTATCTTGAAAAGCTCGGACTAATGCATTGAGATATAAATCTAAACCTGATAAAGAAGCGTTAAAAACCCAAGGAAAAGCCTTTTTATTATCAGAGGTTCTTTGATGCATTTGGCATTCAGCTTCCGAATCTTTATAAAAGAAGCGCTGACAATTATATATTTTTATCGCATAACCTTCAGATTCCTTTATAACGTTGATATAGAGTATATGCCCTGGAACGGTATAGGGAATTAAAAAGCAGTCACCTACCTTTAGAGATCTAATAGGCTCAAAATTGTAACCTTCGTTATAGCACACTAACGCTTGCGCCAAGGCACGTATGCTTTTTTTCAGCAATGCTGCTTCGGTATGATTCGAGGCCTTTGAATAGGCAGCTAATCTAGACCATAAAATACTTTCTAATGCTTTGCCTACGGGTCGTCCGACACTCGGAAAAGATCGCAGCGGCGCATCTCCTTCTTTAAGGGGAGTTTCCGATGTAAATGTAACCATATGGCCACTCTTTAGGAAGGCTGTATGATAAGCCTCGCTTCTGTCTTCTTCTACAACTTGATTTCTAGCTATCGCAATTTCTTCAGGCGTCATGCGAAGATTTAAAGTATCTTGAATAATTTTTTTTGACTTTTCATCTAAATCTAAATCAGCTGTTATTTTTTCAAAGGTCATCGGCGCACTTACTGTGTCCGATCCGCAGCCCCCGGAAGCAGGAGTACTAACATCTCCATTTGTAGAAATAACACCTTCGGATGATGGCGATTTTGCTGCCGTAGTTTTCGATTTATCTTCAGCTGTATGAGTAGCCTCATGAACCTGAGTTGACTTAACGGCCTCTGGCTTTTCTTTAGATTCAGTTGCGCCTACTACTTTTTTTTCTGAGGATAGAGGCATTCCATCTCTTGCTTTTTCCTCAGCCGAATCAAGTGGAGCAGCTTTAGCAGCTTCTTCAACAGCTTCTTTTGAAACAGGAGGAGGTGAAGCCCCTTTTCCGCCGTGGCCTTCCATAGCAGTAATGCCGCCAATGACTGCTCCAGTTGCCATGGCATCTAAAACGCCATCATCAGCCTCTTTTCCATTTACAAGGTTGGCCGCGATTTTTGTAGCTCCTGCAGTAATACTGCCAGCGGTTGCACCAGCACTCGTTCTCAAAGCAGCCTCGGTAATGTTTACAGCAATTTCAAAATTTTCTGGTGTTAACACAGGCCTTAAGACTTTGTAGATTTCTTCTGGGGGAACTCCTAAATCAAGAAACTTTTGTATATTCTTTTTAATAACGGATACTACCAGGGTTTTAGCAATTTTAGTTCCCGTTTCTGCTGAAACTTTAGAAATTGAACCTCCAACCCCGCCTGAAAAAGCCCCTATTAAAAGTGATGTTGCTAATTCTTCCCCTGAAGGCAATCTGCGATGCACAACAGCCTTAACAGTGGCGCCAGTCACAGCGCCTGCAGCACCGCTCGCAGCGCCTCGCCCCACTGCTTGCATTACAGTAACAGTTGCTTTTGTAGCATCAACTCCAGCTTTCACTGCTTTTCCAGCTGCAAGATAGCTGCCCATACCTGCAGTCACTGCCCCTGCAGCCGCATTTGCCGCGACGTCTGCTGCTAAGTCCCAAGAAAGCTCATCTTTAGTGGTAAGACCTCTTTTAATTAATGAAATACCAGCGCCCAAACCAGCAGCTGAAACCGGCGCTGACATCCCTAGGGTTCCAACCATACCTGCAATGGATGCTCCAGTCGTAATTAGGCCTGCTGCTACCGTCCAAAATCCACCACCCAATAAAGAACCAGTAATTTGTAAACCAAATTCTCCATTAAGATATGATTTTAGGTCGAGGCGCATGGTATTAATATATGCTTGAAGAACCTTCAAAGACTGAGAAGCTCTAACATCAAAATTCCAAATTTCATGACTCGGGATTTCATGCACTACACCCGCTGCGTCAACAAGATAGGCAAAGGGTATATTTCTATCATCACAAAAAACCATCACCACTTTCCTTCCTATGAATTTAGTGGCTACAAATCTATTTTTTTGCTTTTCTAATAACTCATAAATAGAAGCGCTAAGCTCAGGATAGGCTGTCATAGCTGATTCTTTTGGGGTACCTTGCAATGCCATTTTAACCTCCTTCATGATGTATTTAAGCTTATCTAAGAATAACAATTTTTTATAAAAAATTTAAGTGAATTTATTTACATATTATGATCAGGTAAGCAATCTACTAGAAAAATTGTATTTTTCTGATTGAGCCTAAGCCGTCATTCAAGTATAGCGCAATCAATTATTGCGAGTTGTTGAGAGAGAACAGTAGATTTAATAGTATAATATCCTCTATAGTAATTTAAGTTATATAAATTTGTTGATTTTAAAATAGCTCAGGGACTTTCGGTCCTTTGTTCTTCAAAAATGGAAAAAATAATGATTAGACATATTGTCATTCTAAACTTTAAAAAAGGCCTCTATCCAGATTATCTGAGTCTTATGGAAAAAACTAAACCTTATTTATCTGAAATCCCAGGAATTATGAGCTACAAAATATTTCAGAACGAGAGCAAATACACTCCCAAAAATGTAATCAGTATAGGAGTAGAAATCGAATTTAAAGATCAGGATGCGCTGGAGATTTTTATGGCACATCCTAAGCATTATGAAGCGAATGCGCTATTTGAAAAATATTATGCTGACCCGCCTTATATGGTTCTTACGTACAAAGTTTAAAGTAACATCTGCTCTTTTACTTAAGTGCTGTGTAGATAAAGTAAAATTTACTTTCATTTAAAGAAATGCTTTCTTTTAAAAGCATTGCCAAAAAATAAGGAATAGCAATGTTGCTTCTTACAGTAATTTTGATGGATATGTTAGCCGGTATGGAGTTTGACTTATTCGTCCCGAGTTTTCCACAATTACAAAATGATTTTAGTTTGACGCCATTTTGGGTGGAGGCATTATTGTCGGTTAATTTTATTGCTTATTGTTTAAGTTTATTTTGTGTAGGGATATTGGCAGATCGTTATGGACGTAGGTTGGTTATTGTCTCAGGCCTGATCATTTTTGTGTTGGGAAGCGTATTGTGTTTAGTGGCGAGTGTCTATCCGGCAATTTTATTAGGCCGGATTTTGCAAGGCTTGGGCGTGGCGGCACCTGCTACCTTAAGTTTTGTAATTATTGCAGATCTTTATTCCTTAAAGCAGCAACAATTTTTGATGGGAATATTAAACGGCGTCATGAATATTGCGGTGGCGATTGCGCCTGTGCTTGGAAGTTATCTTAGCTTTTATTTTCATTGGCAAGGTAATTTTGCAGCTCTGTTAATTTTGGGATTGATAACTTTAATGATGACATTTAGGTATGTTCCCAAAACTGCTCTTAAACATGATGAGACATGCGCTCATGGGTATATCGTTTTATTAAAATCAAGACCACTTTTGTTATTAATGTTCAGCATGGTAATGATGTGTTTACCCTATTGGATTTTTGTGGGCATCTCCCCTTTGCTGTACATTAAGGATTTAGGAATCAGTCTTAGACATTTTGGTTATTATCAAGGGATTTTGGCTTTTGTTTTTGCCTTGGGCAGTATTGCTTTAGGGTTGTTAGTTAAAAATCGAGAATTGAATGAGCAACGTTTGCTATATATCACCAATTTGATTTTTATTGTGAGCTTTTTGGGCCTCTTTTGGATAACGGTCGTCAACAGTACTTCAGCGCTATTGATCACCTTAATGATGCTTATTTTTGTGATTGGGCAGATTATTCCAAGTATTGTGCTTTACCCAAGATGCCTTAATTTAATGCCCAAAGCTAAAGGCCGTGTCTCAGCACTCATTCAAGCACTGCGTTTGATTTTTACCGCGGTGAGCTTAGAAGCTGCAGGATATTTTTATGTAGGCTCGTTCCAAAATGTAGGAATTATAATTCTAATTTTTGTTTTGTTAACAATAGTGTGTTTGTTTGGGGTATTGAAAGGTCAGTTAAAATAACGATCTTATTAATGTTGCTATTTTATTAGCGCATTCCAAGGACAAGCGATAAGATCATCGTCAATCCATAACATTTCTTCACCGACATATAGTACTAAACCGGGCGCAATATTTAAACTTGGATTTGCTGCACGAAAAGCTTTAATGCCACTGGCATCGCGTCGACTCACCAAGCTTTTACATTTAACTTCAATAGGATAAAAACGAGCATTATATTCCAAAATTAGATCTACTTCTGCGCCACCCTGGCTGCGCCAATGGTAAATATTAGGGCGGATCGGTAAGCTTTGACTAAGTCCTAAAATCAATTGATGGCAAAAGGTTTCAAAAATAGACCCGAGCATTGGATGGCGTCCTAATTGATCGGGGTGCGTTATACGATGCAATGCACAAATCAGACCAGTATCAGCAAAATACCCTTTTGGACGTTGACTAACACGCTTTATCATATTTTGCGTAAAAGGACGGGCTTCATACCACAAATAGCTATACTTCAAAATATTGAGCCAACGTTGCGTTGTGGTATGCGTCATGCCCAGTTCGCGCCCTAATTGACTATGATTAATTTCTTGAGCGCTTAAAGCCGCGAGCAGCCCAATGAAACGATCAAATAAATCCAAGTCGCTCACATTTTCAAGCAAGCGGACATCTCGTTCCAAATAGGTACGAATATAACCATCAAAATAAACAGGAATGGCATCGGCTGGTAAGCTTTGAGCTTTTGGCAAACACCCATACCAAAGTTGCTGGTAAAGAGTTTTATCTGTTTTTAACGTCCCCTGATACCGTTTGAGTAATGCCGAGGGGTCTTCTAAGTATAATCCCAGCCAATGTTGATCTTTAGCGTTGTTATATTCATAGGGTGTCATGCCATAGAGTTGCAAAATACCTACGCGACCCGCTAAGCTTTCACTGCTATTCCTCATCATGCTGAAATTTTGCGAACCGGTAAGAAGATATTGTGGGCATAAAGGAGATTGGTCTACCACTCTTTTTAAAGTAGACAAAATTTCTGGCGCATACTGAATTTCATCTAAAATCACAGGAGCGGGGAAGTTTTTAAAAAACAAATCAGGATCTTTGCGAGCATCATAAATGTCACGCAAGGGGTCAAAAGTTAAGTGTTTCATTTCAGGGAAGTTATGTTGCAATAAAGTACTTTTTCCCACCTGTCTTGCACCCAGTAATAAAAGCACTTTGAAATGAGGGGCTAAAGCTGCAATTTTTTCTTCTAAATGTCGATGATAATACATAAACCATGACAAATTGATTATGATGGATTCATTTTGGCAGGTTTTAAGGGTTTGTCAATATAAATTTAAAGCATTTATGCAGTTTTCCTGACCTAGAAATAGAACAAACAAAGGTACTTTAATTATAATATCTTAACAATCCGTAAAAATAAGGACTTTCGATCTCTTGTTTTTAAAAGTTAAAAATATGAAATAAGATAAATCAATTGGTTATTAGAGAATTTTTTGTTTAAAATAAAAAAATCATTACTTCACTGGTCCAATAGTGGACCAAAAGATAATTCTATAAAATTCGGAATTAGCCTAGAGGCCGCGAATTAAATGGTGGCTCGGGGCAGAATTGAACTGCCGACACAAGGATTTTCAGTCGCTCATTGAACAAAAGTCTACAATACTCAACAACAATTGGCAATAGTAAAATCAGGGCTTGCAGGCAATTGGTTTATTGTGGCATATTGTCAATTATTGCCGTTTTTTCAGTTTCGCTGTCCCGTAGAATGGATTGATAACTACCAAGTGAAAGTAACTGTACTTTGCTTGTGTGACGATTGTACACATCTGCGCCTCTTCCTTTTGACAAGCCCATCCTCGCATAATATTGTATATACTCGTCAATAAGGGGAAGCACAATGCCTGCATATGTCCACGTCAATCTACGCGTCATCGACCCGGTCAAGCAAGCCGCACTCGTTCCACACTTTCAAGCAGCATTGAAAGAGGCGGGCGGTAAAATTCTGCATTTTGGCCCTGTTGCACAAATTCTGGAGGGCGATGAGGCACCTCTGCCAATGGCTGGCGTGTTCGAGTTTCCGACGCTTGTTCAGGCACTGGACTTCTACCAATCCGAGAAATATGCTCCGATCAAGGCCGAACGTCAGAAAGCCCAGCAAGCGAGGATGTTCATCGTCGAAACTGCGTGAGGCTTTTTGAGCCTGTTTTTTTTAAGGGTGCGTAACATACATTGCATTTTAAATAAGCAATACTCTAAAATATGAACAATAGAGAGTCAGTCAAATTTATCTTGACAAATCTCACATGATCTCACATAATCTCACATGATATAAATGTGAGGCGATATTGATGGATTGGCAAGACTTTCGCATACAAAAACGCTTAAATCTTAAACCCGCAATTATCGAACAGGTTTATGCAGCCATTGCTCAAATAGATGCAGTTAAGAACAGCTGGCAATTAACTGAACGGTTATTGCCTCAAACAATAGAGAGAATAACACGCTCCGTTATTGTTACCTCTACTGGCTCATCAAACCGTATTGAAGGTAATCGTTTAAGCGATGCAGAAGTTGAAAATCTTTATAAAAATTTACGAGTTAAAAAATTTAAAACCAGAGATGAACAAGAAATCGCTGGCTATTTAGAAAGTTTGGAACTCGTCTTTGAACATTATCGTGATATTCCTGTTACTGAAACTTCAATTTTAAAACTTCACGATGACATGCTTAAATATAGTGATAAAGACATGCGTCATAAAGGCCAATATAAATTTGGTACTAATAGAGTAGAGGCCAAAAATCAAAGTGGCAAAGTAGTTGGTGTCATTTTTGAACCCACACCACCTTATTTAGTCAAAAAAGAGATGCATGAATTAGTAGAGTGGTATCACTGGGCCGTTAAAAATAAAATTAAACATTCTCTCATCTTAATTGCCAATTTTATTTTTGAGTATTTGGCAATTCACCCTTTTCAAGACGGTAACGGTAGAACAAGTCGTTTATTAACTAACCTTATGTTACTGCAAGAAGGTTATTTATTTACATCCATCGTATCGCATGAAAAAATTATCGAAGCCAATAAAGTAGATTATTATCTCGCACTTAATAAAACACAGGCTTCTTGGAAAACCAAGCGTGAGGATATCTCACCTTGGCTTTTATTTTTTTTAGATGTAATTAAAGCTCAAAGTGATCAAGCTCTAAAAATTATTGAGGGAGACAATATTGAATACCTCTTATCTCAAAAACAATTGGAATTTTGGCATTGGATATTAGAAAATCCTGACAATGAATTTAATCGTAGAGATGCGGTTAAAGCTCTAGAATTCCCTGAGCGTACCGTTGAGTCGATCATTAAAAAATTAACGGATTTAAAGAGATTAGAGCGAAGAGGCAAAGGGCCTGCAACGAGATATAAAAAAATATAATTCACTTGACTCCAGAAGAAAGCTTTTATGAAATCAGATTTAGGAAAGATTATTGAAACAGAGCGCCTCATATTAAGGATGTGGAAAAATGAGGATCTAGAGCCTTTTGCTATCATGAACCAAGATCCAAAAGTGATGGAATTTTTTCCGAAATGTTTAAGTGCTTATTAAATTCTGAAATCTTTGATGCATTTCATAAGGAGTAACATCTTCTTTATGAGTTGCCAAATACCAGATATGTCCGAAAGGATCTTTGACGCCACCCATGCGATCACCAAAGAATTGATCTTCTACAGGGCGTACTAAAGTAGCGCCAGCATCCAATGCTCGTTCTACCCATATTGAGTCTACAAATTTTCAGCCTGTTGCGGATCCATGGTATTTATTAAAAGAAACGCAAAAAATTTCACTAAGTGCTGTGCAAAGCCTATTAGATAAGTTAGGGCACCAGTATGGTATTTTGGATGTCAGAACCAGCGACCCTGAAGAAGAGCAACTTGATCCTTGGGCCGTTCCTTCTAAAAATGTGAAATATCCAGAAATAACGGGCAAAGTACCAAAAGAATTGAAGATAGTACGGGCAGATTTACTTTATGTTGCTACGGAGACGTTGCCTCCAGCATTGATGAATCAAATTAGAAAGTTAGCAGCTTTTCAAAATCCAGAGTTTTATCGTACTCAAGCAATGCGCTTATCTACTTTTGGAAAGCCCAGAGTAATCGATTGTAGTATCTGTTTGAAAAATTTTTAGGACTTCCACGAGGATGTGAAAATGACATAAAAAATTTACTGGAGCACTATAACATTATCCCTCTATGGCAGGATGAGAGAATCGTAGGTGAAAGCATAGACTGTAAATTTTCAGGAGAGTTAACTGAAGCCCAAGAAAAAGCATTTATTGAGATTATGAAATATGAAGCAGGGATTTTATGCGCTCAAACAGGCTTTGGTAAAACAGTTGTTGCAGCACGAATTATCGCTGCGCGTAATACTAACACTTTAATTCTTACGCATCGGCAACAACTTTTAGAGCAATGGCGAGATCGACTCGCACATTTTCTTGATATTTCGCCTAAAGAAATTGGCATTATTGGTCAAGGGAAATTTAAACCAAAAGGAAAAATAGACATTGCTATGTTGCAAAGTCTTGTACGAAAGACAGATGTTAATGATATCGTAACGCAATATGGGCAGGTTATTATTGATGAGTGTCACCACCTTTCAGCATTTAGTTTCGAACAAGTTTTAAGAAAAGTAAAAGCAACATATGTGCTTGGTTTAACAGCGACGCCTATTAGGAAAGATGGGCATCACCCTATTATTTTCATGCAATGCGGCCCGATTCGTCATCGCGCAAATTTGAACACATCAAATACATTAATGCCACAATTGTTAGTTTATACAAGAAATACAAATTTTCTGGAGTTGACTACCACAACATCTTTTAGTGATATCTATGATGGATTATTACGAAATGAAGACCGTAACCAATTAATTTTAACAGATGCACTGGATAGCCTTGCCAAAGGCAAAAACCCTTTATTACTTACCGAAAGACGAGAACATTTAGAGTGGTTTGAAAAAAATTTAACTACACATAACATTTCTGTATTGAGCTTACACGGTGGTTTAAGTAAAAAAGAGCGCAATCACGTAATGGAGCAAATTAAAAATTCAACAGTAAATAATGAAGTAAAAATATTATTAGCCACTGGTAAATTTATTGGCGAAGGTTTTGATGCACCAAAATTTGATACCTTATTCTTGACCTTGCCGATATCTTGGAAGGGTACGCTACAACAATATATTGGGCGTCTATATCGCAATTTGGGGGCGAAGCGTGAAATTATTGTCTACGATTACGTTGATCATTATGTGCCAATGCTAAATAGAATGTTTAAAAAAGACTTAAGCAATATAAGATTATGGGGTATTTAGTTGGAGAAAAACCGAATATGTTTTAAAGTTTTTGTCAACTTCAGGATGTAAAATTTTAGTGGGACGTTGAAAGAGTTTATGGTTGTTTGTATGTAAATCGATCTGATTGCAAAATTATCTAGGTTAACAGAAGCAGTATTTTTGACAAATCATGTTATATGTTATGCATCTTCAACGCACTCTGTTGCCAGATTCCCCTTTCCACGGCTCACCTTTTAGCTTTACTAAAAACCTCTCCAGAATACTATAAGCTTGATCTATTTTATATTGCTGCGCTTGTTCTAGCGTTAATAGGGGTAAAATATCGTTGTTGAAGACAATGTCATTTTTCTTATAAAATAAATTCTTTTCAAATTCAGCTCGAGATATTGATAGATTTGCATTCCGCAAATAGTGTTCAAAAATTTCAACAACCGCGTCAACATCAAGAGCCTCAACATGTTGCATGACATACCAAAAATCATATAAATCACGACCTTTTCTTCTTTGATAAAGCGCGCGTAATTTAGTTGCAAGTAGTTCTTAAAGTTTATAAGTTAAAACAGAGGCCTTGCCCGTATACCAATGGTTATTCACCGTAAATGACTTGTGAATATAAGGTTGAGCATTAAAATGCTCTCTCGTATTAATTTCAACCTTCACTTTCCTCGTCACAATTGGCTCTACTTCTGTGGTAAATTTATAAGTTAAAGTAAATCGTCCTTGATTTTGCTTCCAGCTTGGTGTTCCTAACCAGGGATCAAGAGCTTCACGAATAGCATTCACGGTCTCACCAATGGGCTCTGCACGAGCTTGAACAAAGTCTAAATCTTCACTGAAACGGCCAGCCTTATCAAAAAATAGTTTGTGTAGTGCCGTCCCTCCACGAAATACCAAGCGCTCGATAATTAATGGATGAAGGTAGAGATCAGAAATAGCTCGTGAAAGCACGAGATCATGTTCGACTTGATCAGGGCTTTCCCAGGGAAATAAATTGCACCAGGCGGTCAATGCAGTGGATGGAATCATATATCGTCAGGCTCCAGATGTTCATTTACTAAAATTTGCCAACGTTTATTATGCTCTATAGTAGCTGCATTACCTCCTGCTACTAAAGGGCGACTTATCGGTCTTTTTGACTTTAAGATAGCCTCAACTGTGGTTAAATCAAGATTAAGTTTAAGGGTGTCTAGTAAATAAAATAAACGCTGAGCAGTAGCAATCGCTACCTCATCATTTTCTAAATAGCACTTTAATACATCGACGTTAAGTTGTTCTGCCAACTCAGAGAGTATTGTTGCTACATTGTGAATTTGGCCGCTAGCATTACTGTATCGCATCAGATCAAAAGCAGTCATTTCAGGCGTGGAAACATTCATGGCGCCGGAAGCTGTTTTCACAGGATGATAGAAATGAGAATCTATGTTTTTTTTATAAAAAAATTCAATTCTGACGTGACCGGCGGTAATGGGCCGAGTCGACTTGTTTGTTATAACCTGAAAAACCATAGCTTGCTGATGAGCTGCTCCATATATTCCAGCAGCCGTTAATAAGCCTACATAATAAGATTGATTAAGATGCTTCATGAGAGCATCAATAAACCAGGATGCGGGTAAAGAAGCCGTAGAGCGATATTCAGGAGGGACAATGAGATAAAATTCCCCTCGGATCCTGACGAGTTTATTTTTTTTTATGAGTCGATAAGCTGCCTTAGTAAAAGCATTTTCACCGAGCCCCAAAATCTGCATGATATTTTTTCTTAAAAACCAGTATTCCCCTCGCGATTGGAGGGTTTCCAAGTATTCTTGAAGAGTGCTTTTTTTATCTTTCATATGCATAATATCCCATTAAAAGGCTTTTTTTGCAAATGAATATTAGATCTAAGAGTGTTAAAGTCTTTAAGCTGAGATTAATTTACGCATAGTTTCTTGACTTTCAAGCTATTTTTGAAATAGCTCATGTAACTTTCATATGCAAAAAAAGCCTATAAATGGCTTTTTTTGCATATGAAAGTTATAAATAGATGATTATTAAAGTTTTGAAGTCTTATACCCTGACGTTAATCGCAGAATCTTACAAAGAGAATTAAAAAAATTAGTGGATTTAAAGCTCATTAATACCACAGGTGCTACAAATAATCTTACATACGAGCTTGTCGCAAGTTATGTCGTAAGTTTGTCGCTAGTTTTTAATCTATTTAATTTTCTTATATCGCTTCTAAAAAATATGAAAAACTTAAACTAACGACTCAAGGACTTTTGGTCTCTTGTTCTTTAAAAATAAAAATATGGAATATGATAAATCAAGTGGTTACACAGAAAATTTTGTTTGAAAATGCTAGCTCACTGGTCCCATAGTGGACCAAAAGATAATTTTATAAAACTGGGAATTAGCTACAAGCCGCGAATTAAATGGTGGCTCGGGGCAGAATCGAACTGCCGACACAAGGATTTTCAGTCGCTCATTGAATAATAGTCTACAACACACAACAACACTTGACAATAATAAAATCAAGGATTTCGAGCGATTGATTTATTGTGACGTATTGTCAATTATTGCTGCTTTTTCAGTTTCACTGTCCCGTGAGTGTCCCGTAAAAAATTAAGCAAAACAATTATAAAGATCAATAAAAGTACGAAATTTGATCTTTTAGTTAAGTTTTACATAAATAAAGGAAAGTGCACTTTCTTTTATTTAAGCTATGTCAACCCAAAGTAGAAATGTTACACATTTACCAAAGTTAAAATGTTACACATGAGTGTTTTTTGATATTTAAATAAACTGCACTTATCCATAGGC
>JAGVKT010000021.1 GCA_020050355.1 Gammaproteobacteria bacterium
AAATAGTTTTGTTGTATAATAAATTTTCTGAGATACGTAATAGCAAGCCTATTGCGGACCGAAGAAAATTTATTATACAACAAAAATAGCAGTTAAAAACCAGTCTTTTGAAGTACGATGGGTATATACCCATTCCACTTCAAAAGCTCGAGTAAAAGATCCGAATCTTGAAGTAGGAATGGTATTAGTGAGTTTATTACTAGGGATTTTAAGATTGCAGAGTTTTAATCGAATTAAACAACTACTACGTCATCCGCTTGTAGACCTTTGGGGCCATTAGTGAGTGTAAATTCAACTTTGTCACTTTCTTGTAATGCACGATAGCCATCGCCACGAATATTACGATAATGAACAAAAATATCTTCACCACCATCTTGAGCAATGAAACCATAACCTTTTTTTGCATTAAACCATTTTACTACACCGGTTTTACGATCTGACATAATTTTCCTCATAGCTTGTTAACAAAAACGATTCGAATCTGCAATTCGAATACGCTTGTCACTATAGCATCGCCAACTTATTTTGTGCAAGTAATTTTTTTAAAAATTATGTGCGTGGAAATAGATTGGTAAATTGGTTTTTTTTGTCGTCTTGGATTTTTTCTGGATGGCGTATTAATGCGTACAGCAGGCTGAAATAAATTAATTTTAATCCATCCATGCATGGCCTTAAAAAACTCATTGCTAAAATTAAAAATAATATTCCAATTAAGCTTGGTAACCATGACAAAGTAAAATTTCCAAAAGTGATGATGGTGTTGCTTGGAAATAAATGAACGCCATAGCTGCCCAAAAACACACACAAAATCATGAGGCCAATAATGAAGGGGATAAAAATTAAAGAGAGTATCGTGTTAGTAATATCTACGCCAGCTAAGCCTGCTAAGCTTGCAGGAATGTGGGCGCGCAGATCTTGCAAATGTTTTAAGCTTTGTAGCAAATCAATATTTTCTAAAACAATAACGGGTACCAAAAAATGTCCGAAAAAATCTAAAGCATCTCTTGAAACAGAGCTAAATAATAAACGTGCCAAAAGAGGATGTTGTGTATTAGCTGTTTGATTATTTCTATTTTTAAGAAAACCAGAAGCTAGACTTGTTAATACATGTAAAATACCTAAGCTTAATTTTCGATCTTGCAGCATACGTTTAGCATTTTTTAGAGACAGCGTATTGCCATGAAGATACAAAAATACCAGCGCTGAAATCATTCCAAAAAGATAGCCGAAATAAAATCCTCGAATAATAAAACCAATAATGGAGATTATTAATAGAATTACTCCTAAGCTTATTCGATTCTCTATTAAAGAGAGGATGCCAATAATAAATAAGAATAATAAAGTAAAATTGATAAACACCATGCGAATGATCGGGGTCCAGAAAGCCTGTTGTTCTTTTAATAATAAGAACATGCGTTTAAAAATTTTCCAGATTTCATTTAGAGATAAGCGTTTAAAATTTTGTGGAATCAGATTGTTGGGGATATTGATCATGAGCGTGTGCCTATTTTATTTTCGGTGCCGTAATATAATTTTTTGATATTGTCTTTGTGTTTGAGCAGAATTAGTAATGCTAGTAGTGTGAACGGCATTAGTACAGCGTGACCTAACAGAAAGCTTGCGAAGATTGGGCTTAATGTGAAGGTGATTATGGCTGCTAAAGAAGAATAACTGGTTGTGTATGCAATTAATAACCAAGTAACCATTAAGCTTATACCTAATAGCGGTGCGAGTGCGATGCTCATTCCAAGCGCGGTAGCCACACCTTTGCCGCCTTTGAATTTAAAGAAAATAGGATAAATATGCCCAAGTACTGCAGCAAAGCCAACCCAGCAGAGATCTGCAATGGATAAATTAAAGAAATGGCCTATGAGTACGGGAATTATACCTTTCATTATATCTCCTACAAAAGTGAATGCTGCGGCTTTTTTGCCACCGATGCGTAATACGTTTGTGGTGCCTGGATTTTTAGATCCAGTTTGCTGAGGCGAAGGTAGATTCAAAAGTTTGCATACGATCACGGCTGAATTGACAGAACCTAATATGTAAGCGACAATGAGAAGGATGGTCATAAATGCTCGAGAT
The DNA here is from genome assembly GCA_020050355.1 of Gammaproteobacteria bacterium. GTDB lineage: Bacteria > Pseudomonadota > Gammaproteobacteria > Francisellales > CACEW01 > CAIQBE01. The sequence continues at coordinate 2,086 of JAGVKT010000021.1, forward strand.
GGTTGGAGCTGTTTAGTATACCAAAATGCGCGTTTGGAGTGCAGCTGAAATAAAATAATAAATTTTCCAATGTTTTTAAAATAAAGGTATCAATGCAAAAATCTTCGTTTCGTTTTACTGCCTTTTGTTTGATTTTGGCGATTGTGATTGATGTGATGGGTGTGGGTTTGGTGTTTCCGTTATTGCCCAGTTTGTTTATTGGATCTCAAGCGCCTTTTTTGGCACATGCTTCGGTTTCGCAACATGTGCGCGAATTTTGTTATGCCTTGTCCATAGGGTTATGGACGTTGGGTATATTTTTTGGTACACCTTTTTTAGGTGATGTCTCTGATCAGATTGGGCGTAAAAAAGCTTTAGTTATTTGCCTTGCGATGATGGGCGTGAGTTATTTATTTTCTGCTTTGAGTTTGGTGTTTTCAAGTTTGACTTTATTTATGTTGAGTCGGCTTATGAGTGGTTTTTTTGGTGCATCTTTTCCGTTAGCGCAAGCAGCATTTGTTGATATGAGTGCACCTGAAAATAAAGCCAAGAATATTAGTTATGTGATGTTGGCCGGTTCTTTAGGTATTATTTTTGGTCCTATGTTGGCGGCAATTTCTTTAAAGTTAGCGAGTGGAAGTTTGGCGTTAAAATTACCTTTTTTGCTTGCTGCCTTACTTTCTCTTTTGAATGCATTAGCGATTCATTTTTTATTGAATGAAACTTTTGTTTTTAAATCAGGTGTGCGCGCGAATTTGTTGAGTGCTATTCGTGCTTGTAGTTTTATGTTTTTAGATCGGCGTGTGCGTTATCTTTCTTTGAATTTTTTATTTTTGCAATTGGCTTGGGGTTTTTATATAGAGTCTCTGCCGATGATCTTGGCGCGGCAGTATCATTTTTCGAGCATTATTATTAGTTTATTTTATGTGATGATGGGTATTAGTTTTTGTGTATCAGTTTTGGTGGTTCAGCCTTATGTGTTAAGGCATATGAGTTTAAAAGCAATGCATTTAGTTGGGATGTTGTTCATGTCC
>JAGVKT010000058.1 GCA_020050355.1 Gammaproteobacteria bacterium
ATCATATACAAAGGATGGGGAGAATGTCTTACCATTTTCTCCGGACAGTAGTGTAGCTTGCTACGCCCGGCGTGGCAGAGGCATTAACATGAAGATGAAGGCCTTTTTAATAAGAAAATCATCTTTGCTCATGAGCTTAAAAGCCTTGCAGTTACCGGGCGTAGCAAGCTACGCCCCTACAGCATGGCTTTCGCTTTTGGAATAAACAGTGAAGTTTTTACGTTTTTTAAACGATGTTGTTTTAAAAAATATCTTCCCTGCTGGCTTAAAACAAAAATTTGTGCCGGCTTACGCGCTTTTTTGCTTGTATATTTTTTTTGCTGATCAATTAAACCTTCCTGCAAAAGTTTTTGCAGCGCTTTATTTTTTACTAAAATGTGATAACGATGAAAGTAGCGATAGACCATGCTTTTACTTAGGGCACCGTGACGTTCTAATGAACGTAAAATTTTATTTTCGATGCTGTACATAAATAATTAAAACCTTCTTTGCTTGAATAATGCACAGATATCAAGATAGCACAAATTACATCCTGCGCAAATAAAAATCAAAATCCTTATCAAAAATAATTGATTTTCTTACAAAAATAAGGTTAAAATATCAACACACTCAGTAAACTAATGACTTTCATGCAAAATGCTCCACGCTACGTTGCCCGCGCCCCCGATGCTCAGGGCTTTATTGAATATACTGAAGATGAGCATAAAGTTTGGGAAACCCTCTACCAACGGCAAGTTCAGCTTATTGAAGGGCGCGCGTGCGATGCTTATTATCAAGGTGTATTAAAATTAGGCTTAAACCATCATCACATCCCACAATGCAAGGATGTTACCGCGATTTTGCAAAACTATACTGGCTGGTCGGTCACACCTGTAGCGGCACTTATTTCTTTTAAAGATTTTTTTGAGCTTATTGCTAATAAAACCTTTCCGGCAGCAAGCTTTATTCGGCGCCGTGAAGATTTAGACTATTTGCAAGAACCGGATATTTTTCATGAAATTTTCGGACACTGCCCCTTACTCTGTGATCCTGCTTTTGCAGCTTTTACTGAAGCAGTAGGAAAATTTGGCAAAACGATTTTACCTGAAGACCGTAAAATGCTGGCTCGCCTTTATTGGTTTACCGTTGAGTTTGGCTTAATTCAATACCCTCAAGGCTTAAAAATTTTTGGTGCGGGCATTTTATCTTCAAAAACTGAAAGTACTTATGCGCTCGAAAGTGCTATTCCTGAACGCAAGCCTTTTGACCTATTAGAAATCCTGCGCACACCTTATCGCTATGATCAATTACAAAAAACTTATTTCATCATTCAAAGTTTTGATGCACTCTATGATATGATTAACCAAAATTTGACCGAGGTTTTTAAAGAAGCAAAAGCGTTAGGCATGTTGCCTGATCCCTTTGCACCTCACGACCCCAATGATGTTAGAAGTTGCTAAATAAGGATTAATCCTATGCTCAGTCAAAAAAAATGTCAGGCCTGCGAAGGCTTTAGCAGCGCGCTTGATCGAGATACCGCGCAACGATTTCTCTCCGAAACTATCGAATGGCAGTTAAGTCAAGATGCTAAATCCATCAGTCGTTCTTTTAATTTTCCAGGCTTTAATAAAGTCATGGCTTTTGTTAATGCGGTAGCGTGGATCGCTAACAAAGAAGGCCATCATCCTGACATCCAGCTAGGTTATAACTACTGCAATATTACTTATACCACCCATGCTTTAAAGGGTCTGTCAGAAAATGATTTTATTTGTGCTGCAAAGATTGATCAACTACTCAGCTAGATCAACGTCTCTGCAAATCCGCTTACTTCCCGAATTTTTTTAAGTGGCTCATTTATTAATCAGTTTATTGCAAAAAATAATATTTAAATGTATAATAAAGCATCATTATTTGCAGAGAATAAAGTATGGCCATGGGAGGCGCCGGCGCAAGCGCTCTAGCTTTTGCCCACAGTCCAGTGCGCACATCATTAGAAAAATGTGCCACCCTGCTTAAAAAAAACCTAATATGGCGAATTTTACTTGATGGCAGCGTCCATGCTCAAAAAGAAGGACCTTTTTTTCTTGATTTTTATAGGCCCGGCGCTTACGAGCGTGATGGTGAGCACAACTATTATGCGGGTATAGTGCAAGGGTTCGCTAAAGTGCTTGAAACTTATGGCAGCCCTCTGACCACTGCTTTAATTCAAGAAATTCATAAAGAATGTATGCCGATATCAATCGTAAGTGGTAGCAAGCCCTCAGGTTTTCGAAGCGAAGGCGCTATTGCTTCATTCGCAATTAATTTTGTTAATTGCACCAAAGCAGGCTTGACAGAATTTATCTTACGTCAGCTTGAATATAGAAAATATAAAATTTTAGCTCCTTATCCTAATTTTCATTTCACTACTTACCCGCGAGAGGATCGCGAATCTTTATTAAGTCTTGAGCATCTTGAGGCGTATATGGGAAGCGAAAAGGAAGTTGCTCCTATCGTTGAAAGGTTGTACTCAACTTTGACCGGCCCTGCAAAATGCATTCGCTTTTTTGTAACTCAGAACCCTGAAAAATGGCTACAAATTGAAATCGCGAGATATGAGGATGCTATTAAAAAAGCAACTGATGATGATACAAAATTGAATGCAATTGTTGAATTTGTGCGTAACTCTGAGCAAATTCATCCCTTCCATGATGGCAATTGCCGTACTATGTATCTGTTGCTACAAAAATTACTCATTGAAAATAATTTTTCACCGACGCTTCTTGAGGATCCAAATGTTTTAGATATGTATGATGTGAGTGCGTTGGTTAAATTAGTAAAAAAAGGTTTTGCGAAGGTTGAGCAACTATTATATTTATCAAGAACGGCTCAAGATCGGTCAGCAGATGAATATTTTCACGATACATTGAATAATCACGAATTCTTGCGGCTTTATCCTGATTATCTAGAGGCAGAAAGTTTTTCAGTAGCTTATCAAGCAGATTATCAAAAAAGCTTAGTAAAATTAGAAAAAGCAATGGAAATGGCAATGGAAATAGCAAGATTTAGAACAGGAAGAGAAGCAAAGATTATTGATAACAGTGAATTAGAAGCAGCTATTGCTGCTCGAGATCATACAGCTGCTGCAAGCCTTGCATGAGTGAGGAGCCAAGATTGCCCTACTTTATTGTGTAGCATTTCTACTTTGCGTTGACAGCATGAGGTTCTATAAGTACCGCACTACTACTTTGCTGTAATAAATATAAAAATATATAGCATTAGGATTATTACAAGAAGGTCATGCCGATAGTGGCGTGAGAGCTGCGGGAGCGCGCAAATAATGCTGGAATAAGACTCAACTAAATACTGGTAGGTCGTGCAACGTTCAAACTCTTCTTACAAGTCTTGTATTAGCAACAAAAATTTGGAAAGATTTAACTGAATATCCCAAAATTAAAATCATAGATCGCCCTAGCAAAATTAAGAGTTTTTATTTCTTTTTTGCAAGGAAATGCAACAATAAGAAAAACTAGCTTTCAAGTAAAATTTTAGAACCTTAACTCTTTGGGATTTACTGTAGGGTCTCCTCTGGTTCCAAAAAATAAAGTAGCTGTGCTCACTGACTTTAATGAATCATAATGGGTACTGCCATTATATAAAAGGCGAATTATTGGGACTTCGATAACCCCTGCTCCTCGAATGATGGGTGGATGAGCTGCGCCATCGCTTCTTAAGATTTGGAATTCAAGTTTTAGAAGATCTGCTAAAGCTCTAACTGCTTGTTCACTTACCCAACCTCCTAAACGACTCAAATCAATTAAATCGCTTGTGGTGAAAAAAGCTCTTAAATCTGGATGCGCGTGTACATGAGTTAATACCAGGGTTCGTAACAATTCATGAGTGTAAGGCGAACCATCTTCAGCCATTATTCCTAAATCACTAAGTTGATCTACTACCGCATGAAAGAAACAATTGCCATCTCCGATTACTCTTCGGATGATATACCCTTCAAATAGTTCTGGTTTATGATCTTCCATTGCGGGAGATATTGCTTTAATTTTAGGTTTTTTCTTAATTTTTTTTTCTAAATATTTCTTGGTTTCTGAAGTTAGCTTTATTTCACTTATTAATATACTTGATGTAGCTGTGCCTTCAGGATCATACTCAGCTATGATATGAGGAACAATATTTGCTTTATGATGAATGATTGCTATTTTTAATCCCTCCATCACCACAGGTAATGAAACGTTTAATTTTTTCTTCAGTAATTCTTGGTGATTTCCAATTTCGGCTAATCTTAAAAAACAAGCTTCATCCACGGTTAAGGTAGTGCCAGCGCCTCCTGCAGCTTTACCAGGTGTTGTCATCAACGGGCTTTTTGTTCCGGGAATAGTGATAGTTGACCTGTGAGGTGCTTTAGGGATGCTTGTGGATAAATCTTTTCTTTTTTTAATTTGTCGTTCTAAATATCCTTTAATTTCAGCCGCTAATCCTGTTTCAATATGTAACATATCTTCTAATGTACTTGTGGCAATACCGTAGCGTTCGATGACATAAGGTAATACATTAGTTCTGCGGTGGGTGATTGCTAATCTTAGGCCTTGGATTGCTATTGATGCTGCTACTGTTAAATTTTCTTTCATTAGGCTTTGGTGATTCCCAGCTTCGGCTAATGCTAAGAAACGCGTTTCTTCTAAAGTTAGCTTAGTGTCTGCGCTGGATTCATCGGTATCGTCATCTTTGATACTCATGGCCGCCATACCAGCAAAAACACTAAAAACTTTTCCTGTTAATTTTTTTAAATGTTTAGTTAAGGAGGCTCGAATTGAAATGCTCAGTGTATCATCTTCTAATATTTCCTCTATGTCAGAGGAGTCTATCGTATGGTTTTTAAAGAGATAGGAAATAATATTATCGCGTTTATTTAATACCGCAATCATTAGTCCTTGGCTAGCAGTTTCTTGATCTACTGTTAGAGCTGCTTTTTCTAATTCTTCATGATGGCCGGCGGCTATTAATTCAAAAAATCGCTGTTTGGTTGCTACAGTTTCAGCTACGCTTTCAGTTTCTGCAGAGCTTTCGGCGCTAGAAATAAGCGAAGCACCAAATTCTGTTACTGATTTAAGATCATCGTTTAATAAGCCCAGCGGGTTAAAAAGTTCATCTAAAATAGGATACAACTTAAGTGTATTGCCTTCTAAATCTAAAAAAATTGCACCCACAACTGCCTCCATATGGTCACTTAGCAGGCCTTCTTCTGTTTTTGCTTTATTTAATTTTCCTCTTTTACCATGTTTATCAAGGGCTTCTCCGGGTTTAAGGACTATATGGGATTTTAAATCAATGGCTTTGGCAATTCGATAAAACGGGCCTCCGTGCGTTGCAGCTGCATCACTGTTGCGTGTAAAGTGAATATATGCTTCTGATAATTCTTTAGGTGTCCACGTAGGATGTAATTTTGATAAACGGTAAGTGACATATAAATTAATGACACGGTCCCCTACAAATTCAAGATGTTCGTAATTAGGGATGATTTCTGTGATGCTTGTACCAGCACCCCCTGCTGCTTTACTGGTATCAATTCTTTTAGGATCACGATTAAGAGCGCTTTCTAATAATGCAGGATTGGTAAAATTATATTTTAACTTTGCTTGTAACTCAGTTAAATTAAACATAAGGGTCTCTAAGTTAAATGAAATTAGCTTTTGAGCCTGGATCTCCAGCTAATTTTATTATCGATGGCTTTGAGTTTTTCATTTAATAAATGCCAGAGATTTTAAGTCTTACCAGCATCAAAAAATCATCTGCTAGCAAACCCTATATAAATTCGCTAGGCAAGAGAATTTTACAAGCTTTCAGAAAAGTTAACAAGTAAATTAATGTCTTAGTTTTTAATAGTAATTTTTAGGAAATTTTAAGAAAGAATTGGCTATTACTGCCCCACTATTGCCCCACGATTACAATGTAAATTTCATTAGCTGCCACTACAAACTCCTTTGACTTAAATAAGAATTTTAGAATAGAAGCTTTAATATCACATGACCATCTGAAGCGAAAATACGAACACCACATTATTTACCTTATGTACGAAAGGTAAAATAAATCTATTTTAATTTATGTCAATTTCTGAAGCTTTGCTTAAGCCATTCTATAAAGCTATTAATCAAAAGCACTACCACTGCCTCTGGCTCTATTATCCAAGTAAGCCATTTTTGCATCTCGATAAGCTTTCGCCCTGTCTTCCAAAGAAATATCTCCATGCTTAGAAAATACAGTGGATGTAGCTTCGCCTGCAGCTTGGGCAACATAGGTAGCCAAAAATATCGGTTGGCTCATTTTTTTGTATTGCTCTACATGCGCAAGTTCATGTAAAAGCCAATGAAGATGGTCTGGATTGTTAAAATTAACTTTCGTTGGAAAGAAAATATTATTCTCTAAAGTGATCGCTAAGCCATGGCCTGTTTTCACTTCTTCCTGATAAGTTACGGCATCCCAGTTGATATCGTAATAAGAGCGTATGACTGCTATATTAGATCATGCAAACATAGCTTAACCCCGCCTACCCTTTTATTAATAATTAGCTTGGGCGGCTAATGCCTTGTAAGTCATGGCATTAATATTCACATTACAAAAAATTATCTTTGCATCTTAACAGGCGCAAGTATAGTGAGCTTTTTAGTTGGCTGTATTCACTATGTGCGGTGCTAGTGATTAATTGCCGTCAAAGCCATTCTTTGTATATTCTCTTCTACCCTACAACGCAGGAAATTCCACAATTTTACGACGGGAATTTAGACCAGAAATAATTTTAATCTGTGATTTTGGCACCTTAAAATGCGCACTCAAAATTTTAATCAACTCCTTATTCGCTGCGCCGTCAATAGGTTTAGCATGAATAGCAACTTTGAGAGCTTGGTCATAAAGACCCAAGACTCGCGTTTCTTTTGCATTCAAACTAACAATAACCTTAATTTTCATAAGCGAGCCATTGCAAATTGTCGATTGTCGATATATAGTAACAAAATGAACAGATTAAAAAAACCCATTCATCCAGGTCAAATGCTTTCGGAAAAATTCCTAAAGCCCCATCACATTTCCCAAAAGGAATTGGCCAAACATTTAGGTTGGACGACCACACGTCTCAGCGAAATCATTCATGCCAAGCGCGGAATCACTGCAGATTCTGCCCTGTCTCTTGCTGATACTTTTGGCTGCGAACCTGCCTTTTGGATGAACCTACAAAATGCCTGGGATTTATGGCACGCCAAAAAAACGTACAGCCCTAAACTCAGACTATCTAAATACGTGAAGAGATCATCATGATTGCCTTTTTAGAAGCAAAAAGAGCTGGACTCTTCACCAGAGCTAATCTTTGGCAAAATATAGTTGCTGGAATCATCGTCGGCATTGTTGCCCTTCCCTTATCCATGGCCTTTGCTATTGCCTCTGGCGCCACACCGCAGCAGGGCCTCTATACAGGAATTGTGGCTGCTTTGTGTATCTCTATTTTTGGCGGAAGCCGTGTGCAGATTGGTGGGCCAACAGGTGCTTTCATTGTCATTTTAGCAGGGATTACGGCTGAACATGATATTTCTGGATTACAACTCGCCAGTCTGATGGCCGGATGTATGTTGATTCTGATTGGAATTCTGCACTTGGGTTCAGTAATCAAGTACATTCCAAAATCAGTCATCATCGGCTTTACTGCAGGAATTGCCATCATTATTTTTGTGGGTCAATGGAAATACTTTTTTGGTTTGCACGCAGATACCAGCCACATGCCTTTTTATAGACAACTTTTTGTCATGATCAAAAGCTTTTCACTGCTAGATTTTCATACCACCCTTTTAGGAGTAATTAGCCTTGTCATCCTAGTTTTTTGGCCTAAATTTCTCAAAAAAATCCCCGCGCCTCTCGTAGCCATGGTGGTAGCCACTATTGTTCAAGGAATCTTTAAATTTGATTCGGTGGCAACTTTAGGCAGTACTTTTGGTGCATTTCCAAGAACTTTGCCATACCCACATATCCCCTCTATAAGCCTCAATGAAGTCTCCACCTTAATTTTACCTGCGTTTACCATTGCAATGCTTGGATCCATCGAATCATTACTCTCTGCCGTCGTGGCCGATGGCATGGCAGGAACAAAACACAATTCAAATCAAGAACTCATAGGCCAGGGCATTGCCAATATTTTATCGCCTATTTTTGGTGGATTTGCAGCAACAGGAGCTATTGCCAGAACAGCGACCAATATCCGTAATGGCGGCAACTCACCCATCGCTGGAATCACTCATTCCGTCGTCTTAATCTTAATTATTCTCATTCTAGCGCCCTTTGCTACAAATATACCGCTCGCTTGTCTTTCTGCCATTTTATTTGTAGTGGCTTACAATATGTCTGAATGGAAAAATTTTATTTTGGTCTGCAGACAATCGCCCTATTACGATATTATTGTATTACTGCTGTCTTTTTTCTTGACGGTCTTTGTCAACTTGGTAGTTGCCGTTAATATTGGAGTGATTTTAGCTGCACTCCTCTTTATGCGCAGCATGTCCAAAGCTTTCGTCATTGAAAAAACGCTCACCGCTCCAATGAATGAGTCCAGCACTGATCCTACCAAAAAATCGATCACCTTTACTTTGAGTGGCCCCTTATTTTTTGGTGCGATCTCAAGCTTTGAAGAAACATTACACAATATTCATGATGAAGCCACAGAGGTCATTTTTAATCTAAAACTCGTCCCTTTTATTGATGGAACAGGCCTGATTATGTTGCAAGACACCGTTGAGACTTTGTACAAACATCACATTGCCGTGCACTTTATTGGCATGAATCACCGTGTAGACGCTAAACTCAAAAAAGCAAAACTCATCTCTTAAAACTTGGAGAAATCGCATGATCAAAATAGTCTTTATATGCACCACCAATGGTGCACGCAGCCAATTAGCTGAAGGCTTAGCAAGAGATATTTTAGGCGACTTAGCCCTTGTTAGAAGTGCAGGTTTTAGACCCAGCATCAGTTTGAGTCGCGTTTTAATTGACGTTATGAATGAGGACAAAATTGATATTAAAGGGCAATATGCAAAATCTATTGAGGAAATTAATATTGAGAAAGCGACTTTAATCGTTCACCTCTCCTCCCAGCCCACTATTTTACCTTTGGCTTCAATCAAAAAACAGATAAATTGGATCTATAAAGATCCTTTTAAAATAAACTCATCAGCAGAGCGAATGAGTGCGCTCAGAAATCTACGGGAAGATTTGAAAGTTAAAATGAATCTGTTAAAAGGACAGGTCATGAAAAAAGCTTTTTCTTAAAACTAAATCAATTGCTTAACGCAAGTGAAAAGAAAACAGGGGAGTATAGTAAATGAATATGTTACCGGCGTGTCCAAAATGTGGCTCAAAATATACCTATGAAGACAATAGCTTTTTAGTCTGTCCTGAATGTGCGCATGAGTGGTCAAAAGATGTAGCAACCGACAGCCATTCCAATGATGAAAAAGTAATTAAAGACAGTAATGGCGCTATTCTTGCTAATGGCGATGATATTACCGTAATAAAAGATTTAAAGGTTAAGGGAACTTCATTGGTGGTAAAGGTAGGAACCAAGGTAAAAAATATTCGATTAGTTGATGGCGATCATGATATCGATTGTAAAATTCCTGGTATTGGGCCTATGCAGTTAAAATCGTGTTTTGTTAAAAAGGCATAGCTTATGAATTGAGCTTTTATGCTTAGAAAGCATAAAAATAATCGATATGCGGTGCTAGTGATTAACTGCCGTCAAAGCTGATACACCAAAACGCCTGGCATATACCAATATACTGCCGTAGATGATTGTACTCGTTGGCGAGTTTTAGAAATTTATGCAAGACGTATAGCAAACAATACTTTAGATTTTATAGAGAAGATGATTGAGCAGTTTCCATTTCCAATTCAGCGCATTCAGTCAGATAGAGGACGTGAATTTTTTGCCATGGAAGTACAAAAGAAGTTTATGGAGTATGGCATCAAATTTAGACCCGTAAAGCCTGCTTCACCGCATCTTAATGGCAAGGTAGAGCGCTCCCAAAAAACAGATTTAGAGGAATTTTATGCTATTGCTGATCTGACAGACTTTGAGAAACTCCGGAATGAGCTAGAGTGTTGGCAATTTTACTATAAT
>JAGVKT010000051.1 GCA_020050355.1 Gammaproteobacteria bacterium
GAGTGTCTGATTATCTAGTAAAGATTTGTTTGCATCTAAAAAAGTTTCGCATGTTTGAGAGGCTTTTAAGAGTAGGTCATATGCTCTATTTAATAATGCGTTTTCTAGTTCTGATTCAGAGCTTCCCGTACGAAATGCACAGCTGGGATTAAATATTAATTGTAATTTCCTTAGAGAGTTCTTTAGGGTTTTTTTAATATTTTCTTTTTCGTCAGTTGGGTTGATATTAAAGATAGTGCATATTTCTGAGGTGCTAATTTCTGCAGAATCTTCTTCAGCTTTTATTAGTAAAGCATTTAATTGTGCCTCAGTGACTCCTGCTTTTATTCCTCCTGATAATGCAGAAAAAATCCTATTTGCATGAGACATATTTTTTTTCCTTTTTAGACTTAATCTTTATTATATAAATGAGTGTGATGTTATTTTATTTTAATGCTACTGCTGGTGCTGCTGCTGCACTTCCTGGTTCTCCTCCTGCGGCGGCACTACCAAAAGTAGCCGCTGTGCTAGCAGCAGTAGCAGAAGAGCCTTTTTTTGCTTTCGCTGCTGCTATTTTTGTGGTTAAGTCTTGAAGCTTTCTTTCCGCTTCTTCTCGTGCGCTTTTTTCCGCGGTATAAGCAGCTGTTAGTCTTCTTATTTGGTCTTCTGCGGCGGTGAGTCGTGCAAGTAATTCCACAATTCTGGTTGCGTTGTCTTCTCTCACAACCAGCTCGTGGCTAGGTAGTAGGGGTCGAATTTCTTTAATAATTTTTCTGATAGTGCTCGCGGTAGGAGTGATTGTATCGTTAGAAAAATCTATGAATGTCTTAAAAAGGCTGCCTGTGGGTGCCGAGAACAAGGTTTTTGCTAATGTTCCTACAAACTTGGCTTCTCCGGCAGCAGTTTTACGCTCTTGATTCATAGTTAATGCGAGTAAGGGGAAAGCTGATAATTCTGTGTATAGGTTTTCGAAGTCGCTGTCAGTTGCTGTGGGCTCTGTCGCTTTTCTATACTTTGTAAGTATTGCGTCTAAAGAGCTGTTGAGCTCTGCAAGATTGTCTTCATGTTCCTTTTTAATGCCACCAGTGGATCCATCCCCTGCGACAGTTCGACTACCCGCAGCTTTGGTTGCCGCTAGAGTTGTAGGTAGGCTGTTGATGGCTATAAGTAACTCTATGGCTTTTTTGGTGATGGTCTGTTTTTCTCTACCTGATTTATTATCAAGAACAGGTAAGAAATTTAATAGTTTTCTGTTAAAAGCAATATCCCATGCAGATAGTTTATCGCCACCGGTCCTTTTTTGATCTGGATTTGCGCCTTTGCTGACTAGTAGGCTGGCTATGTTTATGCTGGCATGATGTTCAATCGCGATATGGAGCAAAGTGGTTCCTTGATCATCGAGTGCTTCGTTAATATTAAATCTCGTATCAGTTAAGGCTATTAATTCTTTGTATTTTGATGTGTCACTTGCGGATATATCACCTACTTTAAAAAAAATTCTTAATGCAGTTTCATCATTGTTTTTAATGGCGGTAATTAAAATATTTTTGATTTTTTCTTTTGGTGTTAAGTCTATTGCTGTTGTGTCGCTTTTTGCTTCAGCGCTAATGGCGGCACCCACCCCGGCGCCAGCGCCTCCTGCTGCGCGAGTAGAAAGAGAATTTAATGGTTTTACTGAGCTTCCTGCTCCTGCTGCTGCTGCCATATTTGTGTTCCTTAATTTGAGAAATGATATTTTATTGAGGTCCAGATTATGCCATATTTTTTTTTTGTAAAACAATAGGTGTACAAAAATATTTTTAGGACAAAATTAATTAGCTAAAGAAATTTAATTCGCTAGATAATTTATAGTAAATAAATATTAATGATTAAATTTTAGCGCTTGCTAAAAAGCCTATTTACAGGGCCAATACTTTTCGTTAGAATGGCTCCTCGCGTTTCTAGGGATCCTAGGTTTAAAGGAAACGCAGCTATTCTATTCCCCGATAGCTCAGTCGGTAGAGCAAATGACTGTTAATCATTGGGTCACAGGTTCGAGTCCTGTTCGGGGAGCCATTTTTAGTTTTCATCTTATGAAAGTAGAACCTATATCAATTAATAATCCTGAATATTTGGGGTCTTTCCTAATTGAAATACAACTTTTGAATTTAATTTATGAGCGTTTTTTATGATTTCTTGTACTGTTAATTTCTAAGTAGTGGAGTGTTATTCGCGATGAATCTCAATCCATGCTTGGATTAATTTTAATTGTTTTGAATTGAGGGAGTCAGCTAAAATTTTGCCGCTTTCATAATTCCATTTTTGACCATTATTTGTCACTATGATATATTGTGTTTATTCAGAATTGAAGGTGAACTATGAGTCGTCTCTCTCTTAAAAAAAAATTCAGAATCCATTAAGCAAATTGTTGGACATTATGGTGCTACAAACGTTCGAGTTTTTGGTTCAACAGTGCATCAATTTGATAAGAAAACTAGTGATATTGATTTGTTAATTGATTGGAATCAAAAACACAGTTTATTTGATTACATTGAGCTTCAGCAAAAGTTAGAAGATTTTTTAAATGTAAAAATTGATCTTGTAGTAGAAAAAGATTTACATTGGTATATTAAGGATCGAATTGTCAATGAGGCTGTTTCTCTATGAATGATAGAGTGATGCTTTATTTCATTCATATGTTGGAATCTATTTATAGGATTGAAGATTACACTAAAGATGGTAAAGATGCCTTTTTAAAAAGTAAATTAATCCAAGATGCAGTGTATCGTAATCTTGAAATTATTGGTGAGGCTGCGACAAGAATTGATGATGGATCTCGTAAATCTTTTCCTGAAATTCCCTGGAAGAAAATTGTCGGCTTACGTAATGTTTTATTCATAGATATGAAGGTGTTGAGCCAGAGGTTACTTGGTTGGCTGTATCTCAAGAAGTTCCGAAATTAAAATTAAATTTACTTAAAATTATACCTTCTGAGTTAGTAGAAAAAATTAGGAAATGAACTTAGTTAGAAATTTATCTTTATCCTTTTGCAGGCTTATTGATACAATAGCAAGTGGATCTACCAGCAAATTTTCTCATGTTAAACTTTCTTCGGTTTTTGACCCCTACTTACCAGGATAGGCAAATTAGACAACGTCTTGAAGCTCTAGATGTTTTACGCGCTTGTGCAATTTTTCTGGTTTTTATGTGACACTATCCACAGGCTGTATTTGGTTTTATTGGTGCTGTAGGTTGGACTGGTGTTGATTTATTTTTTCTTCTAAGCGGTTATTTAATTGGTAATCAGATTTTTTCAGCCCTCACAAAAAAGCATAATTTTTCTTTAAAATCTTTTTGGTATCGTCGTCTTTTTAGGACGTTACCAAATTATTGGTTTGTCCTGGCTTTATATTTTCTCATTCCTGGGTTTCGAGAATGGCAGACGGCTTTGACTCATTATCTTCAATGTCAGCGAGAAGAAGCAGAAATACAAAATACCGCTTTTCTTTCACACTATCAAGCAGAGATTGGAAAAGAAATTGAACTTGAAGGGAATTATTTTTAGCTTTTTATGTTTTAAAAGCAGATTAAGTGTAAAAGTTAGTATTTGATCTGACACTCACGATCTAATTAGGTAAACATTTTGATGGGGCAAGATGTTTATATTTTGGTGATCGACCCTTTGCATTACTTGCAGGAAATAAATCTAATCTTGCAGCTTCATTGATAAATGTAACAGCATGTTGAGGCCTTTCTTTTTCAGGAAGTGCTTCTGCAGTTTCATCTCCATCTATAGAAATAGGATCTTGTGATCACTTCAATTCATAGCTTATTTTAAGGAATCGAAACCTCTATATAAAATAATTGTTAAGTTGCACAACAGTCTTCGCGCTGACCTAAATTTATGCCAGTAGCGCTAGGTCTCAGCAAGCCAATCTTGTGTTCTTGACATTAACGCTAATAAGATATATAAATTATTAATAAATTCATATAAGGAAATAGTTTCATGAAAAAATTTCTAGGGCTACTTCTGATGTTAGGTTTTCATTTTAATGCTTGCTATGCACTCCAAATTGCCCCGCCGGTTAGCATTATCCCTAGTATCTTATCAACCTATTTGCGTTCTGATTCTAAAACTGAAGTCACATACACAGTGACCAATAATATGCCGATTAATCTTAACACCATAAATATATTAAATCTTGGCAGTACAGGTAACGGAAAAGTGCAGATTGTTAATAATTTATGTGATAATACAACACTTAATGTTGGTCAATCTTGTACTTTTAGCGTATTGATATATGGAGCAGATCAACCAGTTAATTTTAGTTTAAGGCCTATCATTTGCAGCAACCAAAATCAATATTGCACGCAAGCATTGCCTCAATATGCATTAAATATTAATACCATTAATATTACGCATCCCCTGCGAGCTTATGTGGGTGTAAAAACTTCCAAACAAAATGATGATAACTTTAAGGATTATGATATTGTACCCATTGAATTAAATACCAATAAATTTGACACTCCCATTACCGGTTTTAGTACATCAAATCTTGATGATATCAGCTTATCTCCTGATGGTTCTTTATTATATGTTGGTAATAGAGGTGATAATAGCTTAAAGGTTATTAATTTACAAAATGATCAAATGATTGCGAGTGTAGATCTTGGTGCTATACCTGTTGCTATTGCAGCTAGTAAAGATGGTAGCCGAATATATGTTGCAACTCCTTTAACAGGAATTAAAGTTATTAATGCTACAAACTATGAAATAATAGCAACAATTCCTTGTCAACAGCTAAGCGGTGCAATTGCAATAAGTCCAGATGATAAATGGATTTATGCAGCTTCAGATGAAGAAGTTCTAATTATTAATGCAATAAACAATACAGTTGCAACAGCAGTTGCTGTAGATGGTCTTGCTACAGGAATTGTTGTAACACCTGATGGTAATTCATTGTATGTTACTAACCAAAATAGAAATAATGTTTCAGTCATTAATTTAAAAACTGATAAAGCAATAGCTGTTATCCCTGCTGATCTTCGGCCAATGGCTATAGCAATAAGTCCAGATGGCAGCAGAGTTTATGTTGCAAACCAAACTTTAAATATTGTTTCTGTCATAGATACTGCAGACAATAAAAGAATTTATACCATAATGACTTCGGTTGCCAGTCCAGCTGGCATTTCCATTAGTCCTGATGGAAGCCTTTTATATATTGATGACTATCAAGATAATTTTGTAACAATCGTTGATACCTCAACAAACAAAGTCCTTAATATTTTGGATATGGGTAACCCGTGCACAACAACTGGTAATTTCGTAGGGTAAGCGATTTTAATATGTTGCTAGAAATTAATTTAAAGATAACTTAAGGTTTATCTGATTGTCAGATTTATTATTGAGTCGTTCTTGATTAATGCTGTTTTTTAAACATTAAAAAGACGCTTATTATTGGCATAAATAAGGTTTTATGTGTTGAACGAGCAAACGCTTGAAATTGCTTGGCAAAAAGCAAAGCAAAAAAATATCTCTCTTCACTTTATTTTCGTGTATATTGCGTATTAGTCATCTTTAATGGTTCGAGGCATTTTATGGCGGTCTATGTTTTGGTTCATGGTGGAGATCGTGATGGTTCGATTTGGCGAGAAATTGCTTATTTGTTAATTAAGCAAGGGCATCGTGTTTTTTGTCCAAGTATGTCTTCGGTGAAAGAAGCTAGTTTGCAACAGAACATTGAAGAAGTGAGTTCTGTTATTAAAACTCATGATCTAAAGAACATAATTCTGGTGGGGCATAGCTATGGAGCCATGGTCATTACCGGTGTAGCTGATAGCCTGTTTGATCGCATTGCTTATATGGTGTATGTGGATTCTGTGGTGCCAGAAAACGATAAATCTTTATATGGTTTGTTGGCTGATTATGGTATTTCTTATAAAGCCTATAACTTAACTCCCGATCCAGCTTGTTTAGATGAGATAACTTTTGACTCGAGAAAACTTGCTAAGCTTTCTAAAGCCTATGTGTTGTGTTTGCAAAGTGAGTTTGTGCAAGTGACTCGTATGATGTATGAAAGAGTGATGGCCAGAGCTGATACAGATCGTTGGCTTTGCTTTTGTTTAGATACAACACATGCTTGTATGCTTAAGCAACCTAGGCAGTTGGCTGCTATTTTGGCTGGGCTTATATTATTTATTCAATAGGCTTGAGTATGAATGAAAAAATTAGCTAGAAGGTGTTTTTATACTGCCCCCAATTAAGTTGAACAAATAAATAAGAGAGTGTTAACCTAAACCAAATGGAGGTTAACATCATGAAACGTAAGCAATGGACAAACGAAACAAAGTTCCAAATAGTACTGGAAGGTCTTCGAGGAGGGATCAGTATCGCTGAGCTTTGCAGCAAATATGAAGTACATCAAACGCAATATTATCAATGGCGAGACCAGTTTTTAAATCAAGGCTCTAAAATATTTACAAGTGATCAAGCCAGTAAGCGTGAGGAACAAATGCAAAAGCGCATTGCTAAAATGCAAAGGGTTATTGGTGAGTTGACCTTGGAATTAAAAAAAAACGATTGAGCAGCAAGC
>JAGVKT010000011.1 GCA_020050355.1 Gammaproteobacteria bacterium
GGCGTAGTCTTGCTACGCCCGGTAACTGCAGAACTTTAAAACTCATAAGCAATGATGATTTTTTTATTAAGCAGGCCTTGCTGCTTCATGTTAATGCCTCTGCCACACCAGGCTTCCCCCCCTACAGCATGGCATTCGCTTTTGAGATAAATAGTGAAAGCTTGAACGCTTTGCAAAAACTTCGCATCTTGAAATACGATGGGTATATAACCCCACAAAAAAAACTAGCACTCCCCTAAAAAAAATGTTATAAATGCGCTTGAAAAATTCACCAATCGAGGAATTTCACTGCATTGAAAAAGAAGCGCTTACTCCTTCTGTGCTCTAGTCTGATTTATACTTCCTCAATCTTTGCTGACTCACCCAATCAAGTTAATTTTATGAATTGGGCTATTTGGATCGCTCCTTCAGTGATTACTTCTTTTCAAGCAAAAACGGGCATTACTGTCAATCAATCCTATTTTAGTGATGAAGATTTTTTAAAAGCGAAATTATTAGAACGCAATAACGGCCTTGATTTGGTAGTACCTACACTGCGCGATTTACAATTAGAAACCCAAGCTCAGCTCTTTCAACCCCTCGATAAAAGCAAATTGCCCAATTACAAAAATATTGATCCCAAACTTCTCGCGATCACCGCAACCGTTGATCCAGGCAATAAATATGGCTTGATTTATGATTGGGGCACTATCGGCATTGGTTATAACGTTGACAGCGTTCGAAAAATTCTCGGACCTGATTTTGTTATCGATGATTGGAACGACGTGCTCGATCCTAAATATTTAAGCAAACTACAACGCTGCGGTGTGTCTTTTTATGATACTTCACTCATTATTTATGGCATCACTTTATTTTATTTAGGCATGAATCCTAATTCGCAAAACCTCGCCGATTATGTCAAAGCTACGCAATATTTAATGAACATTCGTAAGTATCTCACCTATTTTAGCAACTCCAATTATATTTATGATCTGGCCAGCGGCAATTTATGTGTGGTCATTGGTTATTCAGGGGATGTTTTAAGAGCACAACAATTTGCTAATAATGCGGGTAAAAACATTCACATTAAATATATCATCCCCAAAAGCGGCGCACCCATTGAATTTGACATGCTGGCTATTCCTCGCGATGCGCCACATGTAGCGGCCACTTATAAATTCATTAATTATTTACTTGAACCTAAAAATGCAGCACTCACCAGCAATTATATTTTTGCACCCAACCAAATTCCAGCCTCAAAGCCGTATTTAAATAAAGTTTTATTAGACCCCAATGCCTCTCCTTCAGAAGAAGAGATGAAAAAATTATTCGCGATCAAAGCCCCGCCTCCTGATTTAAATCAACAAATCAGCGCGATGTGGCTAGAGGTTCGTTACGGTATTAAGGAGCAATAAATGCCATCACCCACAGTTAACATGAATGCCCCACCAATCATCCGCATTGAAAACGTCAGCAAAGTATTTGAAGACCATATTGCCGTTGACCAAGTAAGTTTAGAAATTTATCCAGGAGAATTTTTTTCATTACTCGGCGGCTCTGGCTCTGGCAAAACCACTTTACTGCGCATGATCGCAGGCTTTGAGATACCAAGCAAAGGCAAAATTTTTATCGATGGCGTTGAAGTTTCAGAAATTCCACCTTACGCGCGTCCCGTCAATATGATGTTTCAATCGTACGCGCTCTTTCCGCACATGAATGTTGAACACAATATTGCTTTTGGCTTAAAGCAAGACAAATTACCTAAAGCTGAAATCAAAAAACGCGTTGAAGAAGTTTTGATTTTAGTACAAATGCAACATCTGGCAAAACGTAAACCACATCAACTCTCAGGCGGTCAACGCCAACGTGTAGCACTAGCACGCTGCTTGGCCAAGCGCCCAAAAGTATTATTACTAGATGAGCCTCTATCAGCGCTTGATAAAAAACTGCGCGAAAAAATGCAATTTGAATTGGTCGATATTCAAGAAAAATTAGGCATGACCTTCGTGACCGTAACCCATGATCAATCCGAAGCCATGACCATGTCCACCCGCTTAGCCATCATGAACGACGGCGCTCTAGAACAGGTCGGCACCCCCACACAAATTTATGAATTCCCCAATAATCGCTTTGCCGCAAATTTCATTGGCTCAACCAACATGTTTGAAGGCACATTGACCGAAAATGAAAAAGATCATGCTGTAGTCAAACCCATCGACACTGGCTGTGAAAAATGTATCTTTTTAGTTGATCATGGTGTCGAAAGCCAACTCGGGGAAGATCTCTGGGTTGCAGTACGTCCAGAAAAAGTAGAAATCAGTAAAACCCCACCTGAAAATTATAATTTTGAACGTCCCATCAACTGTCTCAAAGGCGTGGTCAGCCAAATCGCATATTTGGGAGGACTGTCCACCTACCACGTCACTTTACCTAATGGCCAAGTCATCAAAGCCACCGATTTTAACATCGAACGCAAAGCTAACAATCCCACTTGGGATGATACGGTTTATCTGACCTGGGAACCTAACAACATCATGGTACTCACTTCATGAAACACCCGATTAGCAATTACAATCGTGCCAATCTACTCCGTCAATTTTTGGTGATCATACCTCCTTATGCGTGGATGTTTTTATTTTTGTTCGTCCCATTTTTATTTGTACTACGCATTAGTTTTGCACAATCGATCATTGCCAGCCCTCCTTATACCGAGCTCGTACATTACGCCGATCATGTGCTACAAATATTTTTAAATTTTGGCAATTATGAATTTATTTTTACTCATCAAGCCTTTTTTATCGCTTATCTCTCCTCGATCAAAACTGCCTTTTTTACTACACTCCTATGCATTTTAACTGGATATCCTATTGCTTACGCTATTGTAGTTTCTGAACCACGCTACCGTAATTTATTATTTATGTTGGTGATATTACCTTATTGGACTTCTTTTTTATTACGTGCATACGCATGGATCAACATCTTACAAATTAACGGCTTGATCAATCAGCTACTCTTAAAATTACATATCATTCATCTCCCCTTGCATATGATTTACAATTCTTTTTCACTGTACTTGGGCTTAGTTTATGGCTATTTGCCATTTTTTATTCTGCCACTCTACGCTACGTTAATAAAGTTGGATCGCACCCTCCTAGAGGCAGCATATGATCTCGGCGCAACACCTTGGAAATCTTTTGTAAAAATTACCTTACCACTGTCAATGCCCGGAGTATTGGCAGGCGCGCTCTTGGTATTTATCCCATGTATTGGCGAAGTAGTGATCCCTCAAATCTTGGGTGGCATTAATACCATCATGATTGGGAATGTGATTTGGCAAGAATTCTTTACCGCCAATAATTGGTGTATTGCTGCAGCGCTAGCAGTCATCATGTTATTAGTTTTGGTTCTGCCTTTAGTATGGCTACAACGCATTCAAATGAGAACTGAAAACAAGGAGGCTCGCACATGAAAAATTGTTGGTGGCTGCGGCTCATGTTAATTTTGGGACTGTTATTTTTTTATACGCCCATCATTCTACTCATCGTTTATTCTTTTAATACCTCCCAACTTGTAAACCTCTGGGGTGGCTTTTCTCTACGCTGGTATCATGTGCTCGCCCAAGATGATGATTTATTATCAGCGGCGCTCTTAAGTATAGAAATTGCTGTAGGCGCTGCCACTCTCGCCTTAATTCTAGGCACTGCTGCCGCTGTTACCCTAAAACGCTATGGTTATTTTTTTGGACGATATTTTTTTTATGGCATGACCATCACGCCCATCGTATTACCTGATGTAGTAATGGGCTTATCTTTATTATTAATGTTTATGGGTTTAAATTCGGTACTTGGTTTTCCGAATAGTTATGGCTTTGGCACAATTTTAATTGCACATGCCACTTTTTGTACTGCTTACGCAACAATCATTATTCAAGCGCGACTCAGCAATTTAGATCGATCGATTGAAGAAGCTGCAATGGACCTAGGCGCCAAACCAATGAAAACTTTCTTTTATATCACGCTGCCTCAAATCGGCACTTCATTGTTAGCCGCATGGCTCTTATGCTTTACACTCTCTATCGATAATTTAGTAATCACTTCTTTTGTCAGCGGCCCTGACAGCACCACGCTACCGATGTTTATCTACGCCATGATTCGCAACGGCGTCACTCCTGAAATGAATGCCCTTGCCACCATCTTAATTGGCAGCGTAATGATTACCTTAATCAGCGCTACTTTATTCTTTCCAAAATACAATAAACGCAATGTGAAATACAAAAAAGCTTAAAAGAATCCCTTGCCAAACAAATGTGATCATATTATAATCTAAACTAGCAAGCTAAATAGCCATTAATCATGAGCACCACCAGCGCATTTCATTTAAGCATCACTAATCTTTTTACTCGTTTAAAAAAAAGCACTAACGAAGAAACTGCTATCACGATCACTCAAGCTTTTGAAGAATTTAGAGAAGAACAAAAAGCTGAAGCGCTAGCGCACAAAAAAACTATTCTCGCTGAAATTAACCTAAAAGATTTAGTAACCAAAGAAGACTTAACAAAAGCGATGGTACACCTAGCAACCAAAGAAGAACTAGCGCACCTTGAAATCAAAATATACCAATACATAACGCATACCAAATGGCAGGTCATCGGTACGACCACTTTTTTCTTTTTTTCAGCAATTGTCGCTAAATATCTTGGATTATTATAATCAAATACTTGCCAAATATAACTGATCATATTATAATCCAAACTATCAAATTAAACAGTCCTTAATCATGAGCACCATCGGCGCATTTCATTTAAGCATCACTAATCTTTTTACTCGTTTAAAAAAAAGCACCAACGAAGAAACTGCTATCACGATCACTCAAGCTTTTGAAGAATTTAGAGAAGAACAAAAGTCCGAAACACGCGCCAATAAAAAAGCCATCCTCACTGAAATTAACCTAAAAGATTTAGCAACTAAAGAAGACTTAACAAAAGCCATCAGCCATATGACAACAAAGATGGAACACCTAGCAACCAAAGAAGAACTAGCACACCTCGAAATCAAAATATACCAATACATAACACATACCAAATGGCAAGTCATTGGCACGACTACTTTCTTCTTTTTTTCAGCGATTGTCGCCAAGTATTTAGGCTTACTATAGGGCACCTCGAAAAAGCACTCTACAACAATTTCAACAAACCAAACTGCACTTCACCCATAATTTTATGGCGATGAACTTCCCAATCTACAGAAACAAATTCAGCTAATGCTAAATTTTTTTCTGCCTCAAAATACACATATCCCTCGGGCATTAAAAAATCATTCTGCTGAATTGCTAATAAACTCTGCTTCAACAAATCTTTACCAAAGGGCGGATCTAAAAAAATTACATTGAATGGCTGTTTTGCTGGTTTTTCTAAAAGATGTAGCGCGGAATCATGAATGACTTGTGTGCTAGCACGCGCATTTAGAATACCAATATTTTTTTTAAGTACTGCCACAGCATCACGTTCACGCTCGATAAAAACCACCAATTGCGCACCCCGTGATAAAGCCTCAAACCCCAAAGCGCCACTGCCGGCAAAAGCGTCCAAACATACTGCATCCTGCACATTAAACATCAGCCAATTAAATAGGGTTTCACGCACCGCATCTAAGCTAGGCCGCAATTGTACACTGGGATGAAAATGAATTTTACGACCACGCCAAAGACCACCAATAATTCTTACGTGATTCATGTGTGCTTGGTATTGATACGCAAACCTTGAAAAATTTCTGTTTTGACCTCATCAACTGAACGCATGCCATCCACAACCATATATTTTAAATTTTGTGTGGTACTAAGCTTGCGATAATAATGAATTAATGGTGCCGTCTGTACTTCATAAACTTTTAAACGATTACGAACTGTTTCTTCACGATCATCAGGGCGCTGAATCAAAACCTCACCGGTCACATCATCTTTATTAGCCTCTTTAGGTGGATGATGCAAAATATGATAGGTCCGGCCCGAAGCGGGATGAATACGCCGCCCACTAATACGCCGCACTATTTCATCTTGATCCACAACAAATTCGACAACAGCGTCAATATCAATTCCATTTTCACGCAAAGCGTAGGCTTGCTCTAGGGTACGTGGAAAACCATCTAACAAAAATCCATTGCGGCAATCAGGTTCAGCAACACGCGCTTTGACCAAATTAATCATGATTTCATCCGGAACTAAACCACCATGCTCCATAATAGCTTTAGCTTTTAAACCCAAAGGCGTCTCAGCCTTAACTGCAGCGCGTAGCATATCACCCGTAGAAATTTGCGGAATATTTAAGGCCTCCAACAAAAACTTCGCCTGCGTGCCCTTGCCCGCACCCGGTGGCCCCAAAAGAATAATACGCATAATAGTCTATGTCTTTATTTTTTCTCGGGACATTAAAGCATAGATAAAACCAAATGTGAAGTACGTTTGGTATATACCAAACGTGATTCAAAATGCGAAGATTTTACTTGGCGTTAAGTTTTCATTGTTTGCTCCCGTAGCATAAAGGCCATGCTGTAGGGGCGTA
>JAGVKT010000018.1 GCA_020050355.1 Gammaproteobacteria bacterium
ATGCAAGGCCTGTTTAATAAAAAAATCATCATTGCTGATGCGCTTCAAAGCCATACAGTTACCGGGCGTAGCAAGACTACGCCCCTACAGCATGGCCTTTATGTTTCGGGAACAAACAGTGAAATTTTTACGTTAATTTTTTCTATAGCTTCGCATTTCCAAGTACGCTTAGTATATACCAAACGCACTTCAAAATTCGCATTTTGGAAAGTTAAACTTCCAGAGAGAAAGTGACAAATAAATTACTTGATCTTTTTTTGATCTATGTTAGTATTGTTTTATAAGTAAACAGTTCATAATAAGATCAGTATGTCAGAAATTGAATTAGAGCTCGAGCGGCTCCTTCAATCGGTTTCTTTAGAGCCTGGGTTGATGCCTTTAGGCCAGGGGCGCAAGAGTTCTGTGTTTGTGGAGCAGCCACATCCATCAGCTGTTTTATCAAAAGAATTGCAGGTTTATGATTTTATTCCTGAGCCAATGGATGCGTTTTTGCAAAAACCCAAGCCGGTGGTTTTGGAGCAAAAGCGCATGCGTTTATTAAAGCTTTTTATGTTGATGAGTGTGGCTTTGCTTAGTGCTTGTAGTTCAATTACCACTGATTTTCATGCTGATGCGCATATTAATCCTGATATTCAAGGCGCCCCTTCGCCTTTAGCTTTAAGTATTTTTGAATTAACAGATGCACAAAAATTTCAAACGGCAAGTTTTTTTAATTTATATGGTAATGCGGCGCAAACCTTAGCCACAACGTTGTTGTATCAAAAAGATTTGGTGGTGAGTCCTGGGCAACAGTTGGTGGTAACACTTCCTTATGTTGAGGGGGTGCATTTTGTCGGATATGTCGCAGCGTTCAGAAATGGATCTGTTTGTTGGCGGCGTGTAGTCAGGGTTCAGCCGTGGTTAATTATGGTGCCGTCGATACACATTTTTATTGATGCACAGGGTTTGCATGTTGCTTCAGAGGTTCAGCAGTCATGAAGAAAATTTTTTGGAAAGAAGGTTTATTTTTACGGCCAGAGCATTTTCAATATCAAGATTTGTGGTGGGAGCAAGAATTCCAAGGTTGTTTTGCATTAAAAAATCCTTATGCTTGGGGCTTGACGCGTTTGGTGCTGCATCGAAATTTATTGGCAAATGGTCAGATTAGCATTGCGTGTCTTGAAGGTATTATGCCTGATGGTACTGTTTTTAATTTAAGTGGCCAAGAACAAAAATTCACGCTGCGCTTGCAGCAGACTAATGCATCTGGCTTTTTGTGTTTGCTGTTGCCCAGATATAACAGTAATGGTGCGAATATCGCGCTTGAGGCCGGATCTTCAGAACCACAGCGTTATCTCATTCAAAGTGTGTCTGCGCATGATCAATTGCAAGCAGCGCATGAAGAAATTCAGCTTGAAGTATTACAGCCTAATTTCTTTTTGCAGTATGTGCCGGATATTGATAACGCAATGAATAGCGCGATTATGATGCCTTTGTTGCATATTCTTGAAGTGCGTGCGGATGGTCAGATTATCATTGATGCGCAATTTATTGCACCAACGTTGTGGCTTGAAGCAGATGCGCAGCTGTCAGCTTACCTTAAAGAAATTTCTGGATTGTTGAGTTTGCGGCGCATTAAACTGCTCGAACGCTTGAGCGGTGGTGCAAGTGTAGGTGTTGCAGGCATGCAAGAACTTTTGTTGTTACAAATTATTAATCGTTATGCGCCGCTCCTTGAACATTATCAGCAGCATAAACAACTACATCCGCTCACGTTGTATCAAGTGTTTTTGCAGCTCATGGGAGAGCTTAGTACCTTTACCCATAAAGAGCGTAGCTATGTGCATCCACCTTTATATTTACATGAAAATCTTCAGCATACTTTTATAACCTTGCTTCAGGATTTGCGCACAGCGTTTAATTATGTTTTTGATGAAACGGCGATATGCATTCATTTTGAAAGCTATAAACATAATTTATATGTGGCAGATTTACAAAAATGTAGCCACTTTGATTATCAGCGTTTGGTTTTGGCGGTACAGGCAGATATGCCGCTTGAGCAATTGTGTCATTTGTTTCCTGTGCAGGCTAAGCTTGGTTCAACCGAGCGCATCAAAGAGTTGGTGGCCTTGCAAGTTCCTGGCCTACCTTTGACTTTATTGCCAGTAGCACCACGGCAGATTCCTTATCATAGTGGTTGGGTTTATTTTGCTCTGGAGCAACATCATGAGTTATGGCCGCAATTGAAAAAATCTGGCGTTTTGGCTTTGCATTTAAGTGGGGAATTTCCCAAGATAACGATGCTTTTATGGGCTTTGCGTGATTAAAAAATGGAGGCATTTTATGACAACTGAACAAGCGATTTTTATAGCGCATCCTGTGGAGGCGCCGCCTGCAAAAACTTCTCTGATGGATGTGCCTGCTGCAACCGATCCATGGGAGTTATTGCAACAAATTCCTCATCATTCGGGTCTCAATGTTTTGCTTGAACAAGCGACAGAGATTTTTGTAATTCATTATTATTTGCTCCATGGACAGTTGCAAAATCTTGAACGCTTGCGTTTAAGTATTGAAGAGGCTTTGAGTAAATTTGAACTACGAGCGCTTGCACAGAATTTTTCTAAGACGCTCATTAAAAGTGCCAAATATATTTTTTGTACTTTTTTAGATGAGGTGATTATGGCGCAAGAATTTGCAAGTGAGAGTTCTTGGTCACAACATTCGTTGCTTAGTAAATTTTTTAATGAGACTTGGGGCGGGGCCACGGTTTTTAAAATTCATCAATTTTGTCTTGAGCATTTACCGGAGTACCTTGATTTATTAGAGCTTATTTATTTGGTGCTGTGTTTAGGGTTTAAAGGACAGTTTGGTTCGTTGCCACAAGGTGAAGTTCAACTAGAGCGTTTAAAACGCGAAACCTATCAAGTTATTATGGATCTGCGCGTCGATAGCGTTCATTTGCCTTTATCACCGCAAGCACGTTCTGATTATGATGGGCACTTGACTTTAAAGCCGCCTCCAAAAATTTTTGGGCTTATGGTTGTTGCGGGAATGGTTTTATTGTGTGCTTATGTTGTGCTCTCTTTATTTTTGAGTATTGCGAGTGCGCCGCTGTTTCATCAATTAGTTGCCTTTATGCATCCTGGACTCTGAGGTATGAAAGTAAATTTTTTAAAATTGTTGAGGCGTCAAGAGCGTTCTATTCAAAAAGCTTTTCGACGTTTACGTTATTTTTTACAGGGTCGTGTGGGTTTGCGCTTACCATTTTTTCGCAGGGCTTGTTTATATGAATTACCTTGGTATTTGGTGTTAGGCCCTGCGGGTGTCGGTAAAAGTTCATGGTTACGGCAACTGCAGCTTAGTTTGATTTTGAGCGATGCGCAACGTTTGGCAATGCGTAATGAGGCTTTTGATAGTTTTGTAACTGAACAAGCTTTATTTTTTGAAGTAGCGGCAGCTTTATTTGAGCAGAAGACCGAACAGGCTCGGCGTTTTTGGCTGGTTTTATTGCGGTGTCTTAAGCGCGCACGGCAACGCCGTCCGCTTAATGGTGTGATTTTAATGTTTCGGCTTCCTGATTTATTTGAAGCACAAGCAGGGTTGCAACAAGAAATATTAACCAATTTTCGTTTGCGCTTGCATGAGTTACAACAATATTTGGGCATGAAAATTCCTCTGTATATCGTAGTAACGCATTTGGATGTTGTGCCAGGATTTGCTGATTTTGTTGGGCGCTTTACTGCTGCAGAACGGGCTGAAGTATTGGGGCTTACCTTGAGTACTGGTAGCGCGAAGCAAGTATTGGAACAATTTTCGTGTCAATATGAATTGCTGATCAAGGCTTTGTATCATCGTTGGCAGCGTGAGCTTGATGGCGAAGCTGTGGCGCAGGTATACAGTCGTGCGGCTTATTTTGTGATACAGATGGCGCTCTTAAAAAAACAATTATTAGAATTTGCGCGCGGTATTTTTTTAGAGCGGAATTTATTGGTGATGCATGAGTGGCGTGGCATTTATTTTGTGGTGTCACAGTTTAATAATGCACAATGTTTTGATGTGTTTACCGAGCAACGTAGCTTGAATTTGTTGCCGCCGCCCCAAGGCTTAAAAGATAAAGCATTTTTTGTGGGTCAATTATGTACTGAGGTTTTTTTGCCTGAACGCGAATATGTCGGTATGCATCCTTATTTTAAATGGTGCGCTGGTTTATGGGCACATGGTCGAATTTTAATGATGAGTGCAGTTGTGATTGTGGTTATGTTTACTTGGGCTTTGAGTGCGTATCAATATTTGCAATTTAATGCACGGGTAGCGCAAGTGCTTACGCAGCCGTTATGGCATGCGCCACATTTTAGTGATGCTGCTTTAAACACAGCTTATGTGAACATCTATCCGTGGAGTGTGTTGGTGCATGAAACTCAGGTTTCAAGTTTTATGCATTTAGGTTTATGGGTATATCCTTCGGTCAGTGGGGCGGTGCAAAAAATTTATGAATATCGATTGGTGCAGGAATTTTTGCCTTATGTATTCATGAGTCTCACAGATGCGTTAACCCAAAGTGTACAGCATTATTCTGATCGGTTAGATGCGATAGAAAATCTTTATGATTATCTCAGTAGTTATTTAATGTTTGCGCAAGTGCATCAGCTTGATTCGGTGGCAGTAGTGCGGAGTCTAGATCATTATTGGCAGCAGCATTTTACTCAGCAGTTTGAGTTGTTAGCTTGGCTGCATGAAAATTTAAGCATGTTGTTAAAAATTCCTGTGCCACCACAAGCGCTGGATACTTCTCTAACTGCTAGAGCTCAAGTCATTTTGCAACAGACTCCAATTTATTTTCAAGCTTATGTACGTTTTAAATTAATGGCTTTGGCAGAAGCGTCGCAGCGTCTTAGTATTTTGGATGATGCTAATGCTGCTGAAGTCTTTACAGATTTATCGGTGTTAACAGTGCCTTTTTTGTATACGCAAGAGGGTTATAGAAAACTCTATCGTGCGCAGGCGCTAGGATATTTGCAGGCTGCGCTCAATGCTTCGTGGATCTTTGGCGCTGGGCCACACATTGATTATTCTAAAAACGATCTTGCGGCGCTGCAACAACACATGGAAATCTTGTATTGGCAAGATTTTCTTGCTGCTTGGGATGATGTGTTGGCACGGCTTGATTTAGTGACCTTTCGTGATCTCGCGCAAGAATCTCACGTTTTAACGATTTTAACGATGTCGCATTCACCTTTGCAGCAATTGTTGATTGTTTTGGCCCAGCAAGTGCATTTTGCTGGCTCGATTTCTGAGGATGTGGTTGTGCAACATTTTTCACCGCTTACGCATTTGTTGGTAGCAGACTCTGGGCAAAAAACGGCATTGCAAAATATACAAGACGCTTTGGTGGCTTTACAACAATATCTGGATACTTTGGCGCATTCGAGTAATTCAGAATTATCCGCTTATGATGCAGCGGTGCAAATTTTTCAGGGGCAAGCCGCGGCGCCGCTCACTAATTTAGAAGCTATGGCACAGAATCTGCCTCAGCCGATGTCGCGTTGGCTCATGAACATTGTCATGCGTACTTATGGCATTATTTTTGCCATGGCGCAAAGTTATTTAGATCGGCAATGGCACACGGAGGTATTTGCTTTTTATCAGCAGGCTTTTGTTGGGCGTTATCCTTTTTTTGTCAGTCCGCAGGAGGCTACGTTAGAGGATTTTGATAATTTTTTTAAACCTGAGGGTATTGAAGATCGTTTTGTAAAAAAATATTTACTGCCGTTTATGAGTTTTGATGCTCATGGGCATATGGTGTGGATGAGTGTTGCGCAGGTGCCTTGGTCTAATAATGTTGCGTTATTGGCGGAATTAAATCAGGCGCAACATATTCGTATGGCTTTTTTTAATGATCATGAAGGCGGGGTTAGTTTTACGCTTGCGCCTCAGCAAGTTGAAGATCTGCATGAATTTATTTTGAGCTATGATGGCAGGCAGGTGCTTGCTAAGCATGGGGGTGGTAGCGCACAAGATTTTGTTTGGCCTGCTACTGCGTTAGATGGTGAGGTAGCGCTTACGTATGCGCCTTTATTGTTTGCTAATTTCACAGAGCGTTATGTGGGGGCCTGGGCGTTGTTTCGAGCTTTAGAACATGCAACGGTGTTGCCTTCAAATTATGCAAATAAATATGTAGTGCTTTTTCATCATGATCGCGCTCAGGCGCGTTTTGTTTTAAGTGCGGCTAGTGTTTTTAATCCTTTTGATGTGCATTTATTGCGGGGTTATCGTTGTCCGGAGCATTTTTAATCGGGGTGAGAGTTATGGGTTTTTTTAGGCGTTCACAAGTAGTGAATAAGAATATTTTAGTGAAGGTGCAGCAGCAGTTGCTGGCCTTAAAAAAATATCTACGCTTTTATCCATGGCGTTTAAGTGTGCAAAAAAACTTGCCTTGGTACCTTGTGCTTGCAAGTGATGCGCAACTTGCATCGTGGTGGATAGCGATGAATTTTAAAGATTTTTCTTGGCGTTCAGTCATTGCCGAATATAATGCTATGGCGCCGCATGTTAATTTATATGTGGCGGCTCAAGCTGTTTTACTTGAGGCGCCGCCGCAATTTTGGCAGCAAGCTCAAATTGAATTTAATCTTTGGCATGATTTTTGTGTTTTATTGCAACGGCAATGTTATGGTCAGCCATTAGAGGGTGTTATTGTTTTGGTGGATTTTGCGCTTTTGATGGATGTGGAAGCATTGCAAAAATTTTTAGGGGCTTTACGTGCGGCATTAGCAGAATTAAGCGCGTTTCATCTAACGCAGTTGGTAGTGTATTTTTTTGTGGTGGGTCTGGAGCGTTTGTTAGGGTTTGAGCCATATATTCAGCACTTACGTCCAGAACAAAAACAGCAAGTTTTTGGCGTAACTTTTGGAGTAGCAAAAAATCAACAGGTCAACTTAGATGACTTTGAGCAATTATTCCAGACTTTATTGCGACGTTTAGATCAAAGGCTTATAAGCCAACTACAGCGGCATCAGCCAGCACTGTTTAACGCTGAAATTTTGCATTTTCCTTTAGTGTTCGCGGCACATAAACACCGCTTTAAACAGCTGTTAGTAGAAAGTAGTTATGCAGCGAGCATGCATAATAAAATTTTGGTGCGTGGTTGTTATTTTATGAGTCAACAAGCTTTTGTTACTGGGCCTTTTACGCAAGTACTTAAACATGATGCGGTGCCAAAAAATGTGCGGCGCTTTTTATTTTTTTTTACGGCATTCCACAAAAAATTGCTTTGTTGTGGTCTTGCGGTAATAGTGTTGGTGCTTGTGAATCTAGGTCTTATGTTAACGAGATCAAAAGTGGTGGTGTCAATGCCGGCGCCCATTTTGGCTCCGGTGGTTAAGGCGTCGGTGCCAGTAAAATTATTTCGACAGCCTGGTTTTTTTGATAAGCTTGAGCAGGTGCCTTGTGATTTACAGTGGACGCCTTTATATTTGAGTAAAAATCTGGCGCTATTTCAGCTGCATATAGGGCAACAATACTTATTTTATCAGAATGGTCCGCGGATGATTCAGGTTGTTCATTGGTCAGGTCAAGAAGTGCCCATACGTTTGGAATTTTTAAGTTTAACTGGTCAGCGTTGGATACAAACGTATCAAGGAACCCATGGGTTGATTCAACTTTTACGTAATGCAAAGCTGCACCCTTTGGGGGCTAATGCAGTGCGCGTTACGTTTAGTGCAGAAGGTTATAGTGCGACTTATGTTGTACGTGTGAAAAGCAGGGCTAAAAATAATATGCGGTAGTCGTCATGATTTTAGATTGTGCTTTCATCAATAACTTTAATAACGTAGGCAAAGCCTGAGCTCCTGAGTTGTGCGCCTGTTGTGCATGGCGGGCTTCATCAGCGGTCATGGTGCTTATAATCGCCAGGCTTTTTTGATCTTCTTTGGGTAAATGCTGTTGATGATGTTGTAAGTGCTGTACAACCTGCTGCTCCGTTTCTTCAACAAAGCCTAAGCTTAATTTATCGCCCAGTTGTGCAGTAATTAAACCGATTAAAAAAGAAGCCGAGTACCACAAAGGATTGAGATAACTGACATGCGTATCAAGTTCTTTTAATCGCTCTTGGCACCAATTTAGATGATCAACTTCT
Organism: Gammaproteobacteria bacterium; assembly: GCA_020050355.1. GTDB lineage: Bacteria > Pseudomonadota > Gammaproteobacteria > Francisellales > CACEW01 > CAIQBE01. Next base: position 8,114 of record JAGVKT010000018.1, read on the forward strand.
TCTGTAGCCGCAGTATGGAAATGCTCTTGTAGTGAAGTATTTTTAGTGCCGAATGCTTGGCCGCGATATAAAGCTTGTGCGCAAATTTCACCCGTGTGGTTAACACGCATATAGCCTTGACTAATTTTTTTGGCCACAGGCGTTAATTCAGTTTGTGGGCAAGTGCTTGCAGGGTTGCCTCGTTGCGCAAGAGGGTGTTGGAAGATCGTGTCTAAAAAATGTTGTGCCTCGGTGAGCACTTGATCGATCAAGTTAAAATGGCGCATGTATTTTGGCTTTGTTTGTGCAGGCGATATTATATAACAATCGTACTTAGAAATGCGAAGTTATCGAAAAAAATTGACGTAAAAATTTCACTGTTCGTTCCCGAAGCATAAAGGCCATGCTGTAGGGGCGTAGCCTTGCTACGCCCGGAGCGGCAAAGGCATTAACATGAAGAAGCAAGACCTGTTTAATAAAAAAGTCATCATTGCTGGTGCACTTCAAAGTCCTGCAGTTACCGGGCGTAGCAAGGCTACACTACTGTCCGGAGAAAATAGCAACATAAGTTTTTGGCGCACTTAAGGTCATCAAGAGATTAATTTAAAGAGTGAATCAAAAGCCGAGATTAGG
>JAGVKT010000114.1 GCA_020050355.1 Gammaproteobacteria bacterium
CTTGATGACCTTAAGTGCGCCAAAAACTTATGTTGCTATTTTCTCCGGACAGTAGTGTAGCTTGCTACGCCCCTACAGCATGGCCTTTATGCTACGGGAACAAACAGTGAAATTTTTACGTCAATTTTTCTATAACTTCGCATTTTGAACTGCGTTTGGTATATGCTACAATCTAGGTATTATCTTACTCCTACGCATTAGGCGACATCATTATGAGAAACGACACTTTACGCCATCTATTACTTTGGACTGCAATTATTGCCATTGTATTTTTTCTTTTTAATAACTTAAATGGCGACAAAAGTAGCGATAGCCAAAAAATGGACTACTCCACTTTCGTCCAAGGCGTAGACGCAGGCCAGATCAAAAACGTAACGATCGATGACCGCACCATTACCGGCAGCACCATAAACGACAATAAATTTGTCACCTACATGCCCTGGGTCGACCCCTTTTTAACCGATCGCTTAATCAGCCATGATGTAGATGTCAAAGCCTTGCCACCCGTTGAGCATGGCCTATTTATGTCGATTGTAATTTCTTGGTTACCACTGATTATTATTTTCGGTCTCTGGTATTTCTTTATGCGCCAAATGAGCGGTGGCAAAGGCGGCGCATTTTCTTTTGGTAAAAGCCGCGCCAAACTCTTGGGCGAAGACCAAGTAAAAGTAACCTTAGCAGACGTTGCCGGCATTGATGAAGCCAAAGAAGAAGTAGGCGAAATTGTTGACTTCTTGAAAGACCCTAAACGCTATCAAGAAATCGGCGGTAAAATCCCCCACGGCGTACTCATGGTAGGCCCTCCAGGAACCGGTAAAACCTTATTAGCACGCGCCATCGCTGGTGAAGCAAAAGTGCCCTTCTTTTCCATCTCCGGTTCCGATTTCGTAGAAATGTTTGTGGGCGTGGGCGCATCCCGAGTACGCGATATGTTTGAACAAGCAAAAAAACGCGCGCCTTGCATTATTTTTATTGATGAGATCGATGCCGTAGGACGCCATCGCGGCGCAGGCATGGGCGGCGGACATGACGAACGCGAACAAACACTCAATCAATTATTAGTAGAAATGGACGGCTTTGCTGAAAACCAAGGTGTAATCGTAATCGCAGCGACCAATCGCCCTGATGTATTAGATCCAGCACTCTTACGCCCCGGTCGCTTTGATCGCCAAGTAACTGTAGGCTTGCCAGATCTAAAAGGCCGCGAACAAATTTTAAAAGTGCATATTCGCAAAGTACAATTGGCTGATGACGTAAAAATTGAATTCATCGCGCGCGGCACACCGGGTTTTTCAGGCGCAGATTTAGCAAATTTAATCAACGAAGCTGCTTTATTGGCCGCCCGCCGACGCAAAAAGAAAGTCGACATGACTGACTTTGAAGAAGCAAAAGACAAGATCCTCATGGGTACAGAACGCCGCTCTCTTGCCATGACGCCTGAAGAAAAGAAATTAACCGCTTATCATGAATCCGGCCATGCCATTATCGGCCGCTTGGTTCCTGAGCACGATCCTGTTTATAAAGTCACGATCATTCCTCGAGGCCGAGCTCTTGGAGTGACCATGTATCTGCCCGAACAAGATCGCGTCAGCTACAGTAAGCAACGCCTCGAAAGCCAACTCTCAAGCTTATACGGCGGCCGCTTAGCCGAAGAATTAATTTTTGGTAAAGAAAAAGTCACCACCGGCGCTTCAAATGACATTCAAAAAGCCACCGAAATCGCCCGCAGCATGGTAACCAAATGGGGCTTATCAGAACGCCTAGGCCCATTAAAATATGGCGAAGACCACGAACACCCTTTCCTCGGACAATCCATGGGCATGGGAAGCGGCCAAAAAGAATTCTCTGACTCAACCGCAGAAATTATTGACGAAGAAGTTCTTCAAATTATCGAAAATAATTATAATCGCGCCAAAAAATTACTCAGCAACAACGTAGATATTTTACACACCATGGCTGAAGCACTGATGAAATATGAAACTTTAGATTCGATACAAGTCGATGCGTTAATGGCACGGCAAACTATTACTGATCCTCCAGGTTGGAATAATGACGATTCATCACAACCTCCAACCGCCGATGCTTCAACAAAAGACAAAAAGCCGAACAAAACTGTAGACACAACAAGACCAATCACGGCAACGTCTTCATCAAAACATAGCGCTTAAAAAGACATGATTAATTATTGACCTAAAATTATTTCCTTGTTATAATTTAAACAAAGCGCATCAATAAGGGGCCCCAAGGAAATAATCATGCACACACCAACAACATTCAAATTAACAGACTTCATCAATGGCTACAAACAAACGCAAAATAAAGAAGAGGAAGCCATCGTAATCATCGAGGCGCTACAGAAAGTCGAAAGCAACCTACACGCTGAAATTGAAACAGAGCGACAAACCAGAATTAAAGAACTTAATGCTCAAGATTTCGTAACTAAAAAAGATCTCAAAGAACTCGAGTTACGTATGGAATTAAAACTTCATCAAGAAATAAGCAACGCAAAATGGCAAGTCATTGGAACAATCACCGCTATGTTCTGCGCAGAAATCATTTTACGACATTTCGGCGCTTAAGAGGGTTATTGTTCGAGACACCAAAAAACTATTTCAAATTTTTAATCTGTGCAGCCAAACGACTTTTATGGCGTTGTGCTTTATTTTTATGAATTAAACCTTTATGCGCATAACGATCAAGAATCTTTTGCATTTCATTAAACGCGGCTTCAGCCGTAGCTTTGCCACCTTCTTTAATCGCTTTAATTGTTTTCTTCACGTAGGTACGCATCATAGAACGCATAGCAATATTATGTTTGCGATGTACTTCAGATTGAATCGCACGTTTTTTCGCTGATTTAATATTAGCCACTTACAACTCCAGTTATTTCGCTTTTTCAGAACCGGAGATTGTGAGCCTTTTTGGACGAAAAGTCAAGCGCCTCTTGTATCTGCTCTCTTTTTTAAGCAAAGGATAAAACATCTCTAAAGCCTTACGATAAACATGGCGCTTAAACGCAACAACTTGATTTAAAGGATACCAATATTCTACCCAACGCCAGTCATCAAATTCAGGACTAGAAGTTGCACCAAGATTAAGCTTGTTGTCTGCACCACGCAAGCGCAACAAAAACCACTTTTGTTTTTGACCGATATAAGTAGAGTCGACTTTACGCAACAAGATCTCAGGCAAGCGATATTTAAACCACCCCTTCGTAGCTGCAATAACTTCAACATCATTAGGTTTAAGACCAATTTCTTCCCAAAGCTCACGATACATCGCTGATAAAGCAGAATCACCCTCGTTCAAACCACCTTGCGGAAATTGCCACGACTTTTGCCGAATACGCCGAGCCCATAATACTTTTTGCTGCTTTGGATGCAGTAAAACAATACCTACATTAGCACGGTAGCCTTCTTCATCAATCACCCAAGTAAACCATAAATTATTTAGCCCTAGAATACCTGAATTTGGCTCACATTGCACGGCCTTTCTTGTTAGCAAGCGAAAGTGTTAAAATAGCCAAACGCCACTTTTTGAAGAAATCACAAAAATACATGTCCAACAAAGAAAAAAATTTTAGCTTCGAAAATGCACTCGCACGCATCGAAGTCATCAACACCCAACTCGAAGGCGGTGCACTCACGCTTGATGACTCCATTAAACTTTATGAAGAAGGCGTAAAGTTAGTACGTCAATGCCAAAAAGCCTTGCTGACCGCAGAGCAAAAAATAACATTATTAAGCCAAAATAATGAGCCTGCTTAAACGCTTTCAAAGCATTTGCAATTCAAGAGTAGAACGCATCTTTCAAAATTTTTTATATCTTGACCCGCAACAAAAAGAATTTAGCGAATGGCAAGCGGCTTTGTACTATAGCTTACTTGGTGGCGGCAAACGCATTCGTGCGATGCTCTGCATCGCCACGGGCATGATCTATGAAATACCTGAGACTGAGCTCGATATCTATGCTGCTGCCATTGAAATGATTCACGCATTTTCTCTCATCCATGATGATTTACCTGCCATGGACAATGACAACTTAAGACGCGGCAAACCCACAGCGCATATAACTTTTGGCGAAGCGAATGCTATTTTAGCAGGAGACGCCTTAAACACCGCAGCTTTTGAATTATTAGCCGGCATAATAACTCCTCATTTTAACAGCTTAAAACGCCTCAAAATGATTAAAGCTTTATGTACCGCCTCAGGCTTTAAAGGCATGTGCGCGGGACAATATCTTGATGTAAACCCAGATAAAAACACCCCCACCCTTGAAGGCCTACGCCATTTACATCAATTAAAAACTGGCAAACTCATTGAAGCTTGCATCACCTTGCCCTTAATTTATGCCGAACCCGCAGAAAATGAAGCCCAAGCATTAACAGAATTTGCGTCATTATTTGGCCTCATCTTTCAAATTCAAGATGATATTTTAGACATCGAAGGCCAAGCAAAAACACTAGGCAAAACACCATTAAAAGATCAACACTTAAATAAATTCACCTACCCCGCAATTTTAGGTCTAGAAGCCGCAAAAAATCATCGCGCCGATTTATATTCACACGCACAAAAATTACTGCAACCTTTCGGCGAACGCGCAGAATTTTTATCGTTATTATTAGAATTTGCTGCCAAACGGGATTATTAAGAGCAACGCCAAAGCAGTGATAACCACATTCGAAAGCCTGATTACTTTAGGTCCAGTTTATATAAAACACTTGCCTAACCTAAATCAACAGCAGAACTTACAGCCTCAGCAGCTTTCATAGAACTCATTAATAAAGATGACCTTGCTGCAAAAATGCCTCTGTGCTCTGAACGCTTAGCTTCTATATGAATCTCACCAATACCAGGCATATACCCTCTTTCTAAAATAAAACGTAAGATCTCAATTAACCAAGGACCACAATTAAAACCATCTTCTTGCAAACGACTCTCTTGAATATAAATATGCTCAGCACCTAAAGCCACATCAAATATAGAACTCGCATTTAAGATAGCAAGCAACTGCGCTTTTTTAGTAGGTGGATTACCAAAAGGATCAAGCCAATGTATCAAAGGATTACCTGCTTGCCTGTCAATCAATAACCCCACCCAATGATTATAGCCAATACGCAAGGGTAAAAAATAACGCGTCGTTGTTGGTACAAAAGCCCCTGTTAAGCGAGTTCTAATTAATTCACTGGTCAGTTCATCATCACTATCAAAAGGTAGCGGCTCTAACAAAATAATATTTCTACTGCTGCAATAATGTTGAAGTAATACTGCAATTCTTTCATCATCGTACCAGCTATCATCAGCACTACTTTTGCCAGAAAATATTAAGCTTGAGCTAGCAACAGTGGCGACAGGAAATGCACTGCTTACAGCCTTTATTGGTTGAGCTGCAGATACTTTTCCTAATGCTTTAGCTACATTTGAATGCCTAGATAGTTCGGCCAATTCTAAAGCGGTTTTATTCCTTAAAGCACTCTCACCTTCACTACTTGAAGTTCTTATTCCAGGATCAGCACCATGACTTAACAATAGTTCTATAAGCTCAGTTGAGTCACTAAAATACGCAGCTAAATGTAATGAACTCCAACCTATGCGCGTACCGCGCATGGGAGAGATAAGTTCACTAATACCCATCGTTAACACTGCCACAGCAATTCTACCGGCATCATCGCACCAAAGCCTAGAACTATAATTAACATCCGCATGATAGGAACATAAAAGTTTCATTAGTTTTATTAAGGTAGCTAAATCAAGAACACCTTTACCAAAACTTGCCAGCGCTACTTGCAAAGCAGTTCGCCCATACGAATCTTGGGCATCAACTTCTGCACCTGCCGCAAGCAAAGCTTTGGCGTATTCTATCCGGCCTAATTTGCAAGCCAAATGTAATACCCGAACCCCTTTAAGATAAGCACCATCAATATACGCATCCGTATCTGCACCACTCGCTAAAGCTAAGCGTAACAAATCAAGCTTATTAACTGCTGTATCATTGACAATCTTTATTAATTCGTCATTTTGTGTTGAATCTCTTAAGGTAACGCGAATTATTTTTTGATAGGTAGATGAATCAATGAGGACTTCTGGCTCTCTAAGATTTTTTATTATTTGCAATAATAATGCTGATCTCACATTTCCTGTTTTTGCATCATCCCAATACTCAACTCCATAAGCATAAATAGCGCTATACAAGGCGTCAGCAACTAAACTTATGTGCTTAATAAACAAAGCTTGCCATTGTTTAGGTAAGCTTAATTCTATTTCTTCATCAGCAGACACACGTAATTTAATTTTAATGGGATGAGTGTTTTTTGCATAAGCTGATAATTGCTCAACGAATTCACACCCTTTGCACGTAAGCAAAATCTCAATAAGCTCCTCGATCAGCGCTTTTGCTAATGCTTGAGGTTCGTTGCGGCTTACTTGAATATCTAACAGAAGAGGCTTGGGTGCATCTTTAGAAATCAAACTTATCTCAATCGGGGTTAATCCTAAAGGTTGAATACCTTGAGTAATAACATGATATTTAAAAATACTCCATTCTTTATCTGTTAATGCAATGCTATGGATGCTGTCTCCAAATGCAACTGTTAATTTATTCATCGAAAAAGTAAGCGTTGCAGATTGTTTTAGTAGAAATTTAACTAGAATTTCAAGGAAAGCTTTTGCAATTTGCATGCTCAGATGCAACTCTATATCTTTAGAAAAGAAAGTTTTTGCGCTTTGCATGCTCATATACCACCCCATACCTTCAAATGCGCGTAACATATAACTACTCTTATATAAATCTGAAAAACGAAAAAAAAACATTCGATCTGCTACATTGATCCATATTTTTTTCGAGGCTTTTCTAGCAAAGCTACTAGTAAAATCTCTTTTAAAAAGAGACAAAAGATTTAAGATCACTTCTTTATAACTAGAAGTGGCTGTTTGATTCTGAGTTTCAATAGCTATTACTTCTCGCATTTCATCAGCTATTACTTTCTTCATTTCATAATCTATTTCTCGCAGCACCTCATAATAGCACCTAAAATTCCATGAAAAGGGCTCAGGATGCAAGATGACTTCTTCAACTACTTGCATAGCGATTTGGTTTAGGACTTCAGTAGCCGATATTCTCAACTTTTTTTCAGTATTATTTTTGCTTCTATATTTTGCTCTCCCTGCACACCCCTCGGCTCCTCTACGTACTTTCTCCAAAGCATCAATAACAGCAAATCTAGTATCTGGATCAGCATCACAAAGTAAAGGCAACAGACACTTAATCACTTCCTCAGCCCCACAAATAACTATTTGCCCCATGGCATTAAGCATCGGAAATCTTACATAATTATCAGATTCAAGAATGGCTATTTCACCTAAGGCCTTAATAATAGCAACCTTTAAAAAATAGTAATCATATTCAAAGTTAGTATTCTCAAGCAAAAATAAAAGGTATGCCACTACACCGCCATCTCCACGAGACGCTATTTTACTTAGTGTATGAATGACCACTACCACTTTACGACTACTAGTATCATCGAGCAAAGGCAAAAGACGTGAGATCACTTCTTGATCTCCTCGGATAGCTATTTGGCCCAGAGCTTCAACAGTAACCTCTATTGCACCCTCCCTGGTATCTGCAACATGTTCTGGTAAAGATAAAAAAGGCAAAAGATGCAATATCACTTCTTTATCACCAGGAATAACTATTTTACCTAGAGCTTCAATAGCAGCTTTTTTTACACGCCAATCACCTTTAAGTAAAGTTAAAAGCCGAAAGATTACTTCTTTATTTCCACGAATAATTATTTCGCTTAGGACTTTACCAGAATATACAAGGTCCTGACGTAAACAATCTGCAATTAAACCATTCAGAATTCCTGTCGCTTCCAGCCTCGGATAAACATTGACCGCTTGAGCTAAAAGTATCTGTAAATCTTTTTTATCTTCATGGATTTCTAATAAGCCTTCACCAAAAACTTCCAACCATTCTCTAGCAAAACTAAAATCCTCTCGAAGCTTTGTTTCATTAATTAGTCTCAACATAAGTACGCGTTCTCGAATACCAACCAAATCTCTCGGCTCCGCTAATAAATAACTAAAGAACTGATTTAAATAATGCACATCTCTTTCTGCAGTGAACCTCCCCGTAATAAAAGTTAACACAATTTCATAACGCGGATGATATTTATTGATGCTTAGGATTTGTAAAACTTCTTCATAAAAAATATTTTCTTTACCCGGACCTTTTTTAATCACCTCGGCAATAAAATAAGCACAAAAGTATTCCTGGAGGGTCAAGTGCACAAAATAATAATCCCCTTCAGTAATACGGTGATCTCTATACATTCCCGTCAGTTTTAAAACACCTATCTTTAACATTTCTGCAAACCCAACTGCATCAATACTAAAGCCTAAACTTCTTGCAACTTTATAAGGCACAAATACTAATTGGTTTTGTTTAAAGCTGGCATATGCCAATTGGCCTAGTTGCAGCATAAGCACATGTAGTTCATCAGGATTTTTATCTTTAAGATAATGACTGACCAAACCGCGAATAATTTCAACATAAAGCTCGGTCATAGTAGCCACACTAAAATCTCTTGATCTTTTACTCCAGGCAATACAAATAAGCTCTAACATAATAGGAATATGCGCTAAAGTATAAATACCCTGATCTGCTTTAATAAAATCAATTAAATCATCTGCAATAGAAGGCGCCATAGCACTAGCGCTCGCTGCAGCTGTGGCACCAGCGCCAGCACCAGCAGAAGCCGCACTCGCAGGCGTAACTTTAAAATATTTTTTAATATAAGTTGCTACTTCGCTATCTTCAAAGCCAATAATCTCCAATTTTTTATCAAAGCTTATGCTATGATCATAATAAGGCCGCGAGGTTAAAATATAATGCCGAGCTTCATCTAATAACTCGGTAAGTTCTTTTTTAAGTTCTGGATTAAAAGCTTGCGTTACTTCATCATAACCATCAATGAGCCACAATATTTGGTCACTCTGCGCTTTGATAATTGCTTTTAGTGCTTTTGCTGTAAACGGTGCATCTTTAAAATAAGTAGCTTTCAAGAAACGATATAACGGCTGTTTGCTATTATGCCAAGCACGTAAAGGTAAACAAATAGTAATTTTAAAATCACTGAGCCTGAAAACTTCGGGAGCTAATTTTATGCTAGCCTCTACTTCTCTGGCCGCACTTGCAGCTGTACCAGCTCCGGCTCCGGCACCCGCCCCAGCACCAATTCTTATTGCTCTGCTTGCTTCTACCTCTTTGCCAGATTGAGCCCAGTCATAACATAAGCGCCGTAAAAAAGTAGTTTTACCGACTCCAGGTTTACCTAAAACCAGCACATGATGACTACCATTTTCATTGCATGTTTTCGTGATGAGTTCTTCATAATCAATGGGCTCTTTTGCTGCATGGATTTCTTCAAAAGATTTAATATCAACTTTACTGCGAATAGCTAATATATCTGTAGGCTCTTTACCTGCGCCTGCATGTGCCGCCTCTTCAGTTTCAGCTGCGGCAACATCTACCCTTCTTGTTCTTAACCGCGCTTCTTTTTCAGCTTGCTCCGTTTCTTTGACTAAACTTAAATTGACAAAGCTTTTATCAATTTCATCACCTTCTTTTTTACTGCTATCAAATAATCTTTCAATATGACTATAGTGTTTTTGATAATAAGCACTTAGTGATGCTGTTAATATTTCGACATCAATTTCCGTTGCAGATGAACGATTTTCTTCAAAAGCCTCTTTGAGCTCTTCTAACTGATAGCGCCGTTCATCATCGATTCTCTCTAAACGCTCTATGGCATCGGTAAGCGCTTTAATTTTTGCATGATCGGCTGACTTTGATCTTATTAAACTTTCCTGCTGCGTGCTTAAAGCTTCTAGTTTTTCTTGATTTTCTCTAAGCTCTGCTTCTACTTGCGTTATTTTGATAGTGCTATAGCCACTCATAAAGCTTGAAAAATTCAAAAGCACTAAACCCGGATGCTTGAGCAGCATCGCCTGCAATGCATGTCTAAAAACTAATACATTTAGGTCATAGGCATCCGTCAAACTTAAAAACCGTTTTCGGCCATATTTTCGAATATCATAACTTTGTAATAGTAAAACCTCTTCATCGCTTAAATCATAAATTTTGGCAAAATCTCGATGCCATTCAGGAGCAATTTCAGTATTGCTCACATGTTTATAATAACGTCTTAAAAAATCTTGTGCAGAATAATCAAAATGTGCAAGCGCAAGCTCTCTATGGCCTAAGCTTGCAGCAGCTCTATCATCGTCTTTCTTCATAGCTAAATCTAATTGATGAGCAAGCTCTGTTAAAGCAGCAGCATAATCGCTATTGCCAAGCAACTTTTTAAATTGTTGCAGCGCATCACCCCCAATACGTTTTTCAAACCAAGTAGGCTCGGTGCGATAACCCATGCTCGTTCTAAGCGCTTGGTTCAACTGCATGAGTAAATAAAAAGGCAATTTAACAGTATGGGCTAACACGCCTTCAAGCGTCAATAATTCAGAAAATTGTGAGTAATCAGCTTCGGGCCAATCAGTGATCCGCCTTAGGTGTTCATCAGCAATTTCACCACTTAGGGCCGGACACACCGGCAGAAAATAGTCTTCGATTAAATGAGTTTTAACCAACGTAAAGCTCATCTCTCTTTTGGGCACTACATAATAGAGCGATCCTGTATGCTTGCCGAAGGTATTAATGAGATTAGGCATCGCACAAAAATTAATAATATTAAGCGCTGCAATATCGATAATATCACGTTCACTGATCAGCCTTGAACGCATGACCTCCATAAGTGCCACTGCCCCCGGACTATCAAAAACAACTGCACTCATGGCAGGATAATAAGTTGATGCAAATTCATAACGTTGTGACCAGAAAGTACAAATTTGTGCTAACAAGCCACCGAATGCGTGACCGGTACTTGAAAGACGATAACCATCAGCTCGTGCTGCCAATACTTTTTCATGCGCTAATAAATCAATAGCTGAGCGCACAAACGTTCCTGGCTTCGCCATAACTATGGCGTCATAGTCACTTATCGAAGCAGTAAAATTTTGGTTATCTCGGTGCGCGATGACGACCTGCTTCTTACGTGTGTTAATAAAAATAGCGCCTCGATAGCCATTAGCATCTGCAATAAATTCTTGTAACTCCCAGCCCAATTTGTAAAGTTCCGCTTGTGCTTTATGTTTATCAGCACCTCTACCTTTGACCAGATCATCATAACTCACGGCAGAAGCCAACAAGGCATATTCTCTTGAGCTAGGGAATGCTGGCAAAACCGCACCGGCTGCTCCGGCATAAGTTTCTGTACGCATTGCGCTCATGATTGCAAGGCTTGGCGAAGGCGCTGCTATTCTTTCAGCGTCAGCTTTCTCGCGTGCCTCTGCTGCAAGCCTGATTCTTGCTTCAGTTTCACTCAGTTCACTTATTTTGCCGGACAAGCTGGTTGCAATTCCCTCAAGTCTACTGGCCAGAACCGCCTGCGCACTGGTAACAGCACTTAGGCCCGCTAATTGTTCTTCTGATCTAAAAGCCATTCCTGCAACAGAGGCCGTGCTTTCTGTTAACGCAGTTGCTACTGTTTCCATCTCTTTAGTTGCAGCAGCAACAGGCGCACTGATTTTTGCTCTCAAAGCAACCCAAGCTAGCCATTCTTTACTTGGCCAGGCGCTGATAATTTTTTTAACATATTCTTTTCTTTCTTTGGCAAGTAAAAGCTCTAACATGATCTTTGCAGAAGCTTTGATCTTTTCGTCATCAAGGTGCAATAATTCAACACAAGCAATTGCCGCAAAATATCGAATTGGGGCGTTACCCCCTTTAAAACCTTTACCATCCAGGCCAATTTTTAACAGAGAATACAAAGTTGTCTCACAGCCTTCTATGGCCGCATGACGAATATCTTCTCGCCTTGCGTATTTTGCAATGTCCGCAAGGGCTTGAACCGCAGCTTGTGCAAAATGTATATCATGCGCTTTAACTACAGTTTTAACTTGCTCTTTATGAAGGTATTCGGTAATAAATTGTTTTAAAACCTTCACTTGCTCTAAGAGTTCGACAATAACTGCTTCAGTCTTACTAGGAGTTGCTGCAGCACCAGCGCCTGCAGTAGCTCCAGCTCCAGCGCCCGCTGCAGCGGTATCTTGTAATAGCTCTGACCTATCAATAATAAAATGACTCATTTGCCGAACATATTTAACCTGCCAATACCAAAAATAAGGAAAGCGGCCAATTAAGGTCTTCATCTCCGCTGCAAAGGCAGTATAATTTTTACCTGCAAAAGCTGCGATGGCCTTAAATAAAGTAATCCAATCACTGCCATTGGTATTGAGTTGATTTAAACACTCCCAAATACAATCAATTTCAAATTTGATAGCAACATCATATAATTTAGGTTCTTCACGCCAAAAACGGCTAGCTCCCAAACTTTTTATTTGCGTTAAGGCTTCTTTGTGTTTATCCACAATACTTTGAAAGATTTTTTTAGGATCCGCATCAGTAGCCGTCAAAGCAAGTTCTAAATAAAGGTGGGTACAGCGCAAAGTCAACAATTGATAATGATCAGGAACAACAGAAAATGCTTCGCTTAAGACAATATCCGAAAGATTAATCATAATCTGTAACGGATTAACGAGCATATTTCTTCTAGCTTCATGTAATAAAAAATGAATTTTATATACAAAGCTCTCATATTCAAGTTTATCTAAATGCCCTTTAAGCGACAAAGAATATTCTGCTAATTGATGTTCTACAGAGCTGGCAACCAGCCTTGCACCTGCCATAATACCCTCATGCTATCTTATTACGCCAAAAAAATGAATATTTGTTAGAAATACATATCGCTATAGCAAATATAACATCATTATCCAAAAAATATCCATATCAAAATTCACCCAATTTAACATAAGATCAACCTTAGCATACATTTTAAAACCCATATTTTTTTACTAAATTTATTTTTCAGTTTTATTGCTGAAAAAAATAACAACATTCTTCAATATGATTTCTTACTTGCATAGCTTTTTGAAGTACAATAGCTACCTAAGGAGATATATGCACCAAGCACTGGATCAATTCTTACACTACCTTTTTGCAGAAAAACACTACTCAGCGCATACACGTCAAGCTTACACACGTGACCTTAAAAACTGCTTAACTTTTTTAGAAGCGCAAAATATTCATACATGGCTAGAGGTAGAGGCCAAAAATTTACAAGCCTGGTTAGCGCACGGTCACAGCCAACAACTTTCGGCGAAAAGCTTACAACGCATGCTCTCTTCAGTACGTTCTTTTTATCAATTTTTAGTAAAAGAAAATTTAGCATCCACCAACCCAGCATTGAATCTACGCGCGCCTAAAGCCACACGAAAATTGCCTGAGGCACTTCATGTAGAAGAAACAAATTTCTTACTTAACAGCGCCAGCAATGATTTATTAGATCTACGCGATCTTGCAATGCTTGAACTTACCTACGCCTCCGGCTTACGCCTCTCAGAATTGGTACAACTAAAACTTACTGATATCGATTGGCAAGAACTGCAGCTAAGAATCACCGGAAAAGGCAATAAAACACGCTTAATTCCCTTTGGCACAAATGCTCAACAACGGTTGCAAGCTTGGATGAATATCCGGCCAAATTTTTTACGTCACGATCATCCTTTTGTCTTCGTAGGCAAAACCGGCAACCCCTTAACGCCCCGAGCGGTTGAACAACGCTTCAGTCGCTGGGGCGAAATGCATGGCATCAAACTTCATCCACACCAATTTCGCCACAGCTTTGCCACACACCTATTACAATCAAGCGGAAATCTACGCGCAGTACAAGAACTGCTTGGTCATAGCGACATCAGCACTACACAAATTTATACTCATTTAGATTTTCAAAATTTACTAAAAGTATACGAAAGCGCACACCCCCGCGCCAAGAAATTGCCGCAACAATAAACAGGTTGTTTTTTAAACCAAAGCTCATTATCATCAACAGGACAAAGTCAAACAAGACATGATAAAATGTCAGGCAACTAACAAAAAGGTAAATGAAATATGTCAAAAGGAACTCTCAATAAAGTCATTTTAATCGGTCGCCTCGGCGCCGATCCCGAAGTACGTTACATGCCCAACGGTGGCGCGGTAACTAACTTGCGCTTGGCAACCAACGACGGCTATAAAGACAAAAACACCGGACAATTCGTTGAAAACACCGAATGGCATCGTGTCGTTCTATTCAACAAACTAGCTGAAGTTGCTGGCCAATATGCTCAAAAAGGCAAACTCCTTTATATCGAAGGCCGCATCCGTACCAACAAATGGCAAGATCAGTCAGGACAAGATCGTTACACCACCGAAATCGTCGCCAATGAAATGCAATTTTTAGGCGGCGGCCGTGACGACCAAACGAGTGAGGCTCCAGCTTTTCCAAAACCTGCTGCACAAAAAAGCATGCCTAAAGGCGGAGACACTCCCCCTCCCAACAACGCCATGGCACCTGAAATGGAAGGCAAATTTGAAGACGACGATATTCCATTTTAATGTGCTTAATATCTCGAATGCCCTCTGAGGAAGGGGTCGGGCGAAGCTAATTGCGTTTGGTATATATGTGAATCAAAAGTCGAAATTTTTACAAAGCGTTCAAGTTTTCACTGCTTGTCCCAAAATCGAAAGCCATGCTGTAGGGGCGTAGTCTTGCTACGCCCGGTAACTGCAGGACTTTAAAGCTCATCAGCAATGATGATTTTTTATTAAGCGGACTTTGCTGCTTC
>JAGVKT010000015.1 GCA_020050355.1 Gammaproteobacteria bacterium
ATGGCTTCAGAACTTGTTTGGTTTTTAATTTCACACCAGGCGAAAATTATAAATTTTACCTGCAACTTGTAGTAAAACTTAATAAAGCTATTAAAAAATACTGAATAATAATTGCCACCCCTCATCCGCCCATGCTATGCATGGTCGACTTCTTCCTCAAGGGAGAAGTACAATTGAAGCTCACTTCATTTCTTACTCCAAGATGCAGTTGTTTGTAAATTTTTATTGATTTTTATCAAAAAATTCGTATAGTGATAGGGCTGTTTAACAATCTTAAGGTCTCAATGCAACGCTCTATTCCTACTTTTGGCTTATTATTTACTTCAGTGAGTGCGATCATTGGTTCAGGCTGGCTTTTTAGTGCCTTTTATACTGCAACCCTTGCCGGACCTGCTGCCACTTTAGCTTGGATTATTGGTGGTGTTTTTGTTTTAGTTATTGCTTTTATTTTCGCAGAAGTATGTAGTATGTTGCCTATCAGTGGTTCTAGTGCTCGAATTCCCCAGTATACACATGGCACCTTAGTGAGCTTTTTATTTGCATGGATGACTTGGCTTTCTTATCTTGCTTTAATGGCTGCTGAAGTTCAGGCAGTCTTACAATATGCTAGCTTATATTTTCCTGCGCTCACCTATCCTTTAACTGGTCAATTAACACACACAGGTTATTTTGCAGCAGCAGGATTAATGCTGTTAACCAGCGCTATTAATATTTATTCACTACGCTGGCTTATTCGTTCAAACACCTTCCTCACCTTATTAAAGTTGATTATTCCCACCCTTATTGTTGTGGTTATTTTATTTCACTTTTTTTCGCCTGCTAATGCGTTTCACCCAGCAAATAGCAGTTTTATGCCTCTAGGGATTTCTGGGGTTTTTGCTGCAATTACTTCTGGTGGTATCGTCTTTGCATTTAATGGTTTCAAACAAGCGGCAGAAATGGCCGGTGAAGCTAAAAACCCTGGACGTTCGATTCCGCTTGCTATTGTGGGCTCTGTGGGAATCTGCCTAGTGTTATTTTTATTAATTCAATTGGCCTTTTTTAGTGTTCTTGATACCAGTAATCTTGCTTCAGGATGGGCGCATTTAAACTTATTTCAAAATGATATTCCGCTAGCTTCTATTATTAGCCAAGCGCGTTTAGATTGGTTGTTGCCATTTTTATATGTCGCTGCAGTGATTGGGCCTCTTGCTGCGGGCCTTATGTATTGCAGTAGTGCTGGTCGCTCTTTTTATGGTATGAGCAAAAATGGTTATTTACCTAAAGTGTTTCAATACCTCAGCCCTCAAGGCAATCCGATCCGCTGTATGGTAATTAATTTTATTCTAGGCATGTGTTTATTTGCACCGTTACCGGGCTGGCAAATGATTATGAATTTTTTAACTTCACTGCTTGCGATTAGCTATGCAGTAGGTCCGATTACCATGATTACTTTGCGTTATCAGGCGCCGCAACAACATCGGCCTATCACCCTACCTTTTGGCCATTTCTGGGCTTATTTGGCTTTTTACATGTGTACTTTGTTGGCTTATTGGAATGGCTGGCATATCCTTTCTGTTGCTGGCATTGCAATTCTGTTAGGATTCGCTATTTTATTTATTTACCGTAAATTCAGCAAAAGCTTGCATATAGAGCTTAATCTGCGTCAATCCATTTGGATCTGGCCTTATTTTGCTGGCCTATTATTTATTTCTTATTTGGGTAATTATGGCGGAGGGCTTAATATACTTAATGCTTATACCAGCCTCTTAGCACTGGCGATTTTTTGTGTCTTTATTCTCTGGCTTGCTGTTAAATTTCGCCTTCCTGATAGCATCACACAAAACTATATTCGTGAATTGCAATTAGACCACGGTACCAAAATCGCTTAGCTCCAGCTTGCCGTTAATAATCGTGCTTTGCGTTCTTTAGGCAAATTTTCGATGTAACGGCATTTTAGCTGATGTATGATCACTCCACGCTGTGTTGTTAAATAACCTATAATTTTTTGTGGCACCACGGGCGCACAACATTTTGCAAACTGATACGGCAACCCTTTCATTCCTGCAAGGAGCACTTTGGCTTGATTATTAAGAGCTACAGGCCCTTTATATACAGACTCTACTTCTTGTGGCAATAGGGTTGTTAAAATTTTTTCAGCAGATATTACAGGGGCCTCTTGCGCCCTTAGCCATAATTTTATTTTTTGACGCGCGCGCGCAGATTTTACAAATCCTTCACTTGGATTTAACCAATCACGACTGGGGTGGGGTTCTTTATGCGTAATAATTTCTACTTGATCAGTCATGGCTAAACGATAATTTAATGGCACTATGCGCTCATTCACATACGCACCTTTACAGCGCAACCCCAAATCTGTATGTACAGCAAAAGCAAAATCTATCGGTGTGGCGCCCATAGGTAAAGCAATCACATCGCCATCTTTAGTAAATACATAAATTGTTTTTGCATCTTTTACTTGTTCATGCTCAGCCTGCCATTCTTTTTGCCAATCAAGCAGCATGCGCAACCAATTAAGGCGATCACTCAAACTTAAGTCATGACGCCCGCCTTCTTTATAACGCCAATGTGCTGCAACACCTTTTTCTGCTTCTTCATGCATGGCAAAAGTGCGAATTTGTACTTCAATGGGCAAATCATCTTCACCTTTTAATACCGTATGTAAAGATCGATAACCATTGGGCTTGGGGTGAGCAATATAGTCTGTATATTCATGCACTAAAGGTAACCAGTGCTGATGTAAAAAAGCCATTACTTGATAACAAGCTGGAATATCAGGAACCAAAATTCGCACAGCTCTAATATCATACAAATCCTTGAATGCCAAATTTTTTTCCTGCATTTTTCGCCAAATACTATAAATATGTTTGATTCGCCCGCTCACATTCACTGTGAAACCAAGATCGCCAAGCGCATTTTGTAGTTGCTCCATCCAAGTTTGAATAAAAATTTCGCGGGCACTACGACGCTCGTGTAAAGCTTGTGTGATCTCTTGATAATATTTAGGCTGTAAGATAAAAAAAGCGCGATCTTCTAGCTCCCATTTTAATTGCCCCACACCTAAACGATTAGCTAAAGGCGCATAAATCGCTTGAATGGCACTTGCCATTTTTTGTCGCTCGGTAGTCGTTAATGTTTTATAACAACGCGCTTGATAAGTAATAAGCGCTAGTTGTATGAGTGCGACACGTACGTCTTTAATCATGGCAAGCAACATGCGCCGCATACCCTCGATCGTTTTTTGTTTGCTAATATCTAATTTTTGAGTTACTTGTATCAGCTCAAAAAGATTGTGTAAAATCGATGTTACTTCAATTTGTTTGGTGATCTTTTTAAGTTCATCCGCAGTCGCCTGATATAAACGATGTAAGTAAAGCGCGGCTTGAATCGCAAGTGGATCGGCATGAAGCTCTAATAAAATCGTTGCTACTTCTAAGCTTGGCTCATCTGCTTGCACCAAAGCTTCAGTCAGACCTTTTAATTTTTCTTTGGGATAACGAAAACTGATCAGATTCAGCCATGCTTCACGATTAATACGACCATCCGCATTACGTGTGGCTGTATGGATGGTGGTGACCATATTTATATCCTCGCTTTTTTGTAAGAGCGAATTTTAGAGCACCTTGAAAAACCCTCAATTTTTTGAAGCGCTCTTTAAATATTTTTTAATTTTCTTAATAATAATGCATTCACTTCATTAGGATTTGCCTTGCCCTGCGTGGCTTTCATTACCTGGCCTACAAAAAATCCAAATAATTTATCTTTGCCATTACGATAATCGCTTAACTGCTCCGGATTTTGTGCCATCACTTCGCTAATAATTTTTTCAAGAGCATTGCTGTCAGAAATTTGCTTTAGTCCTTTAGCAGCAATAATTTCATCGGCGCTTCCTTCATTTTGGGTCATGGCCTCAAAAACTTCTTTGGCCATACGCCCTGAGATCGTATCATCTTTAATACGTAGTAATAAGGCGCCTAAAGCTTTTGCAGTTACTGAGCTTTGTGTAATTTCTAAATTATTTTTATTTAAGAATGCTGCTAAATCTCCCATGACCCAATTTGCTGCAAGCTTAGCATCATTACAAGTTGTTACTACCATTTCAAAATATTCAGCAACTTCTTTTTGTGCGACCAAAACCTGTGCATCGTAATCGCTCAGACTATATTCTGCTTTAAAGCGTGTTGCTTTTGTTTTTGGAAGCTCGGGCATGGTCGCTGCAACTTTATCTATCAGTGATTGCTCTAGGATCAAAGGCATTAAATCTGGATCAGGGAAATAGCGATAATCCTGCGCATTTTCTTTAGACCTGAGCGAACGTGTTTCGTTTTTTGTGGGATCATATAAGCGCGTTTCTTGAATAATTTTGCCACCACTTTCTAAAATACTAATTTGACGCGCAACTTCATATTCAATGGCTTTTTCGACAAATTTAAAAGAATTTAGATTTTTTAATTCAGCGCGCGTTCCTAAAGGCGCACCCACTTGCCGCACCGAGACGTTCACATCGGCACGAAATGAACCTTCTTGCATGTTACCATCAGAAATTTCTAAATAACGCAGTAAACTATGTAAAGTTTTAAGATATACCACTGCTTCTTCGCTTGAGCGCATATCAGGCTCAGAAACAATTTCTAATAAAGGCGTACCTGCCCGATTTAAATCGATTGCGGACATTCCTTGAAAATCTTCATGTAAAGACTTTCCAGCATCTTCTTCTAAATGCGCTCGAGTAATACCGATTGTTTTAGTATGACCGTCTTTAAAATGAAGCTCTAAGGCGCCCTGTCCCACTATTGGATGCTCAAATTGACTAATCTGATACCCTTTGGGTAAGTCTGGATAAAAATAATTTTTACGGGCAAAGACCGAATGTTGATGCACTTTAGCATCGATGGCTAAAGCAAATTTAACAGCCATCTCTACGCATTTTTTGTTAAGCACAGGCAACACGCCAGGCAAAGCAAGATCAACAATACACGCCTGTGTATTAGGTTCAGCACCGTAGGCTGTAGCTGCGCCAGAAAAAATCTTACTTTTTGTTGCTAATTGCGTATGTACTTCAATGCCGATAATGGTTTCCCACATGACTAACCCTCCATCTTTGGATGGCGTCGATGCCAATCAGTTGCTTGTTGATATTGATGTGCAATATTTAATAATTTTGCCTCTGTAAAATTTGGGCCAATGATTTGTAAGCCTATAGGCAAATCATTAACAAAACCAGCTGGAATTGAAATAGCTGGCAAACCCGCAAGGTTCACAGGTAAAGTGTAAATATCTGAAAGATACATTGATACCGGATCTTCAAATTTTTCGCCTAATTTAAAAGCCGGGGTTGGCGCTGTTGGACTCATGATGACATCAACATGCGCAAATGCTTGTTTAAAATCATTGCTAATCAAATGGCGTAATTGCTGCGCCTTACGATAATATGCATCATAATAACCTGAAGATAAAACATAGGTTCCGATGAGAATACGGCGCTTTACTTCTTTACCAAAACCTTCAGCGCGAGAACGCGTATAAAGATCATGTAAATCTTTAGGAGCATCACAACGATAACCAAAACGCACGCCATCATAACGAGATAAATTTGAAGAACATTCGGCGGGTGCAATCACATAATAAGCCTGCAGCGCTAAGTCGCTATTAGGTAAACTTATAGGAATTAATTTTGCACCTAAGCGCTCATATTCTTTTAATGCTTGTTCAATCGTTTTGGTAACGTTTTGATCTAGACCTTGGGCGTTAAAAAATTCTTTAGGGATGCCTATTTTTAAACCATTAATGGAATCATTTAAAGTTTGTGTATAATCTGGTACAGCAAGGTTACTGCACGTAGAATCTCGCTCATCAAAACCGGCCATGACCTGCAATAATAAAGCACAATCCTCGGCAGTCTGCGCCATAGGTCCTGCCTGGTCTAAACTTGAAGCAAAGGCGATCATACCAAAACGTGAGACTCGGCTATAAGTAGGCTTTAAGCCTGTAATCCCAGTCATTGCAGCGGGTTGACGAATTGATCCGCCGGTATCCGTACCCGTTGCTGCTGGCGCTAACCCACCTGCAACTGCTGCTGAAGATCCGCCTGAAGAGCCGCCGGGAATATAATCGATGTTCCAAGGATTATGCACTTTGCCATAAAAACTATTCTCGTTAGATGAACCCATGGCGAATTCATCCATATTTAATTTACCTAATAATATTGCGCCTTCGGCATTAAAGCGTTCAACAATATGTGCGTTGTAAGGTGCGATGAAATTATCCAACATTTTTGAACCCGCGGAAGTTTTAATACCCTGAGTACAAAAAATATCTTTTTGCGCTACGGGAATACCAGTTAAAAGCTTTGCTTGACCTGCCTTCAAGGCTTCATCCGCTTTTTGAGCGCTTTCAAGTGCTGATGTTTCGGTGATCGTAATAAATGCATTGAGTATTTTATTAAATTTTTTGATGCGTGCGAGATAATCTTGCGTCACTTCTACCGCTGATATTTTTTTATGCGCTAATAATTTTTTGAGTTCGCTTATGGTATAAAAATGCATGATGCTACCTATTCAATTACTTTAGGAACAAGATATAAACCCGCAAGACTTTTGGGTGCGATACTTTGCATCAATGCCCGCTGATCAGTTTCGGTCACGCAATCTTCGCGCCAGTGTTCTGGTGTTTCGATAGAATGAAATAAAGGCGCTACATCAGTGTCAAAGGTTTTTAATTTTTCTTCTAATGTCAAAATATCATTTAATTGTTGTATATAAAAATCCGCTTCAGCGGCAGATATTTTTAAGCGTGCTAATTCTGCTAATTTTTGAATTGTTTGTACGTCAATCATAATAACACCGCGCTATTAGTGCATGGGCGAATTTTTTATTTTACCTGAATTTTAATGAGAAGAGAAATTTTATGTAAATGCTGTCGCTACGTGGTGGTGGTAGTTAAACTTCCTTCAGTATTTGTAATTTTATTACTCATGGTAATTTTTTTAAATTTAAAAGCTAGGATAATATGCCCGCGCTGGCGTTGCGACTCAAGGCTACGCTGGTCACTAATAATATGTTGATAATTAATGAGCATACCGTCTTCTAAGGTATATTGCGCCAATAATTTATTACCGCCCTGCTTAACTGCAGCGATGTTAAATGTTACTTGTTTAATAATATCTTGACCGGCTAAAATATTAATCGCACCTGCGAGCATGGGCTCATAATCAGGCGTTGTTAAAATTACGCTATGTAAAGCTGGTGCGGCAGAAATTGTGCCTGCGCCATGTTCATTATGCGGTTGTTCTATATTAAAATTATAGGCATATACATAAGAAAAATCCGCTCCGGCGACATCGTTATTGGTATTACCAAGACGATCCGCCACGGTAGTGCTGCCGCATTGCGCTGTTAATATTCCGTAAGTGGTGCTTTCTACTTTTACATAATAAGGCATGATTGCTCCTGTAGTTTTTATATACTGTACATATAAAATACTATCAGAAGATTATTTGTTAGGCAATATCTTTTATAAAAATTTTAGTAACTTAATAAGCAACCTTCGCGCTTAAAATGAGACTTATAAATTTATTAGTCTCATTTTAAGAAGGGGAAAGGAAATGATGTAATGTTAATAGGCAGAGGCCAATACTATCATTGAAAATATTTTAAATATATTTATAATAAAAAAATCAACTTGGTTTATTTTAGTTTGGAGCGACTTCTTATACAGGGGGTATTTTATGCATAGTAGAATTGATAGCACAATAGGAATCAGCATAGATGCATGGGCTGTTTCTGTCTTAAATACTGGTAGTAAGTTTGGTGGACACTCCATGATTGTTGTTGAAGGACTTGTTTTACAAGATGGAGTTCCAAAGTTATTTGTAGGCCAATATGACATTCTTGCAGGAGAACGACCTGCACCTCTTTTGCCGGTAGCTGAAAATAATGCCGCTGCTGGTGCTGGTGCAGGCGCTGGAAGTAGTAGCTCTTCCCATACAACCACTAGCGCTTCGAGTACACATTCCGCTGGATCATCGGGTAGCACAAGCTCTTCGTCTACAGCCTCGATAACCTCGCCTTTTTCTTCAACCACTGCTTCAAGTAAATCTTCTACAGCTCACACCACAACAAGTGGCAGCGGTGGTGCTTTTTCAAGCTCTACCCCATTTTCTTCAGCTTCTACTGGCGGTGCTGGTGATCAAGTCATTACAATAGTAAGGTGCTTTGAAGGAAATGAATATGGTCGCGATTACAGCGGCTTTTCAGCTAGGACTTATGCTGAAATTCCTCGCGTTCATGTTGAAAATATGATTGCATCTATTAAAGCGGATCAACGACAAACAGAGCAAGCATTAAGAGGCAACGCAGAATTTATTCCTTATCAAATGCTCGGTAGTGACTCTTTGTTGAGTGATGGGAGTGATGGAATAAACTGCGCTCAATGGGTCAAGCAAAAATTAGATGTTGCTCATATCAATCATGGTAATCGAAAATCAAAACCTAAAAAACTAGCACCTGATTCGACTTGCATAATTTGTTAAGAACAACCTATGCCGGAATTTTTAAATCTAAAAAATTACGTAGTTGTTCGAGTCTGGCTTCCCCACAGATTTAAAGATGTAGGCCATACCTCTTTAGAAACAAGAAGCCATTATATTAGTTTTTGGCCTGCGGGCGAGTCGAAATCTTCTTCATCAACAGGAGACTTGACCCATGGACTAAAACAAGATATTGAAGCTATGGGGTACAAGCCCGAAGTAACAATTATTTTATACAGTCTAAATACAGATAATATTGATCTTTATTATGAAGAAATTATTAAATTAAAAACTCCCCGATGGCTATTGACAGGGCAATGGCTCACATGGCAATCAATACTCAATAATTTCGAAGATTCTTATGAAAGACGCTATGGTGTTAGCGCGCATAGTTGTGCGACTTTAGTATATAAATTATTAGTCACAGGAGGCATCAAACACTTAGCAATTAGAGAAAGGGATCATCTAGCTGAATTGCATCTTTTGTCTGCTATTCTTACTTCCAGTGTTTTGACAGGCTTTACTCGTAGCAGAGCAGATAGTGATATTGTCAATAATAATGTTTTAACAGCCTATTTTCAAAATAATAGACACTATAAAAAGGCTATGAAATATTATGCTTGGCGTTGGCGCGACTTTTGTAAGCAGGACGAGAATAAGGATATCATCACACCGAGCACTATTGCTGACACGGTATATCTTGCTAAATTTTTTGAAATGAATCTTTTCCCACCAGTTCATTCATTTCCTATTGATGATTATAGCGCACTGCGGCGGTTAAGGGGGGAAGGAGAACCTTCAGTCGAATTGCGACTTCATGACACCATCATAGATGGGCAAACTAAACTACATCAAGCAATCTTAGCAGGCAATGAAACAGCCGTAAGAGATCTTTGGATTCGGTACCCGATAGAGCGTAACAGGTTAACAGGCTATCCAGATAGGCATAGTTTACTACATCTTGCAGTAAAAGCTGGGGCACTTTCAATATGTGCTTTTCTGCTTGAGCAAAATTATTTTTATGTTGATTGTATAAATGGATCTGAGCAAACACCGCTTTCACTTGCAATAGAAAGTAAAAATAAATTAGGAGATGAAATCCGGTTTAATCTGATTAAATGTTTATTAGCGTATGGTGCTAATCCATATAGAAATAGAAAGCAGCGCTACCGTTGGCAAAATTCCTTGTTTGCAGCTTTATATTTGAAAGACTTTCAATTAGTACGTTACCTATGGGACCGATATCCACTTATTAGGAAAACGCATTCCGAGTTTGGTGAAAATATAATCCATGCTTATTTAGATGATTTACCTATGCTCAAATATATTTTTACTGAATTGCTGACTGACCCAAGCGATCGTGCTTTTTTATTAGAAGAACCGGGAATTTTGGGCAAAACGCCTGTATGGTGTTGCGTAAAAAATAATATTAAGCCATTTTATTATTTATTAAAAGCAGCCGGAGCTAATCTTCGTACAAGAGATGATAATGGAAATACCCTATTACATGTTTGCAAAGACGCAGAAATTATCAATGATCTCCTTAGCGCAGGTTTAGATATTAATACTCCAAACAACGAAAAAGAAACGCCTTTGCACACAGCCGCTTCTGATAAAGCTCTCGCTCTATTTTTACTAGAGAGAGGGGCTAACCCTATGTTAGTAAATAATAAAAACTTAAACATTTTATTTTTGGCTTACCAAAACCGCAATATATCTCTGCTAAAGCATCTTTGGAAAAATTATCCAGCCCTAAGGGTAACCATTACATCTCAATCTGAAACGCTTTTACATTTAATTGGAGCAAACTTAAGAGAATTAAGAGCGTCAGATTCGAAGCTTGCTATTTATTTGCTTCAGCATGGCGCTGACCCCATGAAAAAGGATGATTTTCAAAGGAATATTTTATTTTTGGCTTATTGTTGGAAAAACTTCACGTTACTTACTTATTTGTGGGAGCATTACCCCTTGATCAGAAGAACTCAGTCCGTACATTCGAAAACTTTATTGCATTTAGCGGTTAAAGATAGCTTAGAAATGCTGGATCGTTTTTTAGTGCTTTTTTACGCCGGTAGCGAGTCGGACCGTCATTTTTTATTAGAAACGCCTGATGATCAAGGTAATACGCCCATCTGCTTAATATTAGAAAACAATCAATATAAGGAAGAGAGATTTGCTAAATTAGTAAAGGCAGGCGCTAATCTTCAATATCATGATACTGAGGGTAATACTTTATTTCATAAATACGCTCTTCGTGAATGCCCTGAAACAATTATTACAACGCTTATAAGTAAAGTAAATATTACCGCTAAGAATACATTAGGACAAAACCCTTTGCATAAAGCTGTATCCAAGGAAAATTTAAGCATGATAATTTTTTTGCTTAACCACTCTCATATTGCTAGCAAAGATAAAAAACGCTTAATGTATGACAAAGATAATACAGGTAAACTGCCACTCGATTATGCAATAGGTCCGTTTTATAATGAAGCTTTAAATATATTTAAACAAAATGACTATGTTTCTGATACTGAGGCCTGCTGCTACTCACTGCTATTGCTAGCATTTATCTATATTTGCTATAAGCTTATTATGCCGAGCGCTAAACCAACATTTTCAGAGATCTCCCCTTGCTATTAAAAACTTTAGATGAGTATTGGAACAAAACGTGATTCATCTTTTCTATAGGCTTGTTGCAGAATTTAAGGATGAGATAAAGACAAAGACGAGCTATGTTTTCGCAAACAAAAGATTAAAACAACAGTTCATCGATAAATATGGCATTACCCCAGCCTTTTGCAGTGGAATAGGTATAATGCTAAAATGCATTTCGATTTATTTCTTCATTATTGCTTATGAGCTTTAGTCCGCTATTACAAGAATTAATAGAAGCTTTACGCTGCTTACCAGGCGTGGGCCAAAAAACTGCGCAACGTATGGCGTTTCATCTGTTAGAACGTAAACGTGAGAGCGGCTTAAAACTCGCTGAAAAATTAACTGAAGCTTTAACTGCAATTCAACACTGCCAAAGTTGTCGCAATTTTTCTGAGCTGCCTATTTGCGAATTATGCAATAACTCTAAACGTGATGCGACACAACTATGTATTGTCGAAACACCTATTGAAGTTATGACTATTGAACAAACCAACACTTTTAATGGCCATTATTTTGTGCTCATGGGTCGAATTTCACCACTTGATGGCATTGGCCCCAAAGAACTTAAATTGGATGAACTAGAACAAAAACTCGCTCGAACTACCGTTAAAGAATTAATTTTAGCTATTAACCCTACAATTGAAGGCCAGGCTACTTGTTATTATTTGTCCGAGTTGGCCAAAAAATATCAGCTCAACGTCTCGCAAATTGCTTATGGAGTTCCTTTTGGCGGCGAGCTTGAATGGGTGGATCTCCCTACTATCGCGCATGCTTTTAAAACGCGGCAGTTTTTATAAACTTCACTAAGGATTATTTTTATGGACAACACAGTGATCGATAACGCCGCTACCCCCTCAGCAAGTACGCATAAAATTTTACAAATTGTTTATATTATTTATTTGCTCTCATTATTGTTTCCGTTTTTAGCGATTGTCGGCGTAGTATTCACTTATGTATTTCGCAATGATGCAGCGGGTTATTTAGAGAGTCATGCGCAATATTTGATTCGTAGTTTTTGGATAGGGTTACTTTATTTTATCATTGCGGGCTTGTTATGCTTTATTCTTATTGGTTTTATTTTACTCTTTGTCTTAGGAGTCTGGTGGATTATTCGCATGGCTTCTGGACTACGCGCTTTATTAAGCAAAAAACCTATTCAGCGCCCTTTAACCTGGTGGCTCATTTAACCTAATTCTAAAGGGTCGACATCAATCCCCCAACGCACGCGGCGCACTGGATGTTGGGTTAATTGCTGCTCTAACTTTAATAATAAATAATGCAAATCTTTACGTGTCTTTGCCTGCAATAATAATTGTGCTCGAAACTTTCCGGCTTTTTTACTTAAAAATGCGGGGACTGGACCAAAGATTTGCACTGTCGGAGACGCAAGATCCCGTAAGCTATTTTTTTGTACAGTTAAAAAATCATACACTTCTTGTTCTATTTTACCTTCGGCGCGTAACAAAGCTAAATAACTAAAAGGCGGCCAATGGCTTGCTTGACGGTCTTGTAACAAGGCCTGAGCAAAAGCAGGATAACCTTGCGTTAATAACAGCTCTAATAAAGGATGTTCTGGTTGATGCGTCTGTAAATATACATGGCCTGCTTTATGTTCACGACCCGCACGCCCAGCTACTTGCAATAATAATTGCCCCATGCGCTCTAAGGCCCGAAAATCTGGTGCAAACAAACCATAATCTAAATCGATAATTCCCACCATAGTAATCTCAGAAAAGTGATGCCCCTTGGCCAACATTTGTGTACCAATGATAATTTTGGCCCGACCTTGGCTAATCTCTGCTAAAATTTTTTCTAAGCTGCCTTTTAGGCGCGTGGCATCTTGATCTACGCGCACTAACGGATAATCTGGAAAATACGCCGCTAATTGCTCTTCCATTTGCTCTGTCCCAACCCCTAACGTCACCCAGGGATAGTGGCTGTTACATTGCGGACAAGCATTGGGAATTCTTTTGGCAATACCACAATGGTGGCACATGAGCATTGCTGGCGCTCGATGCAATGTATAAGAAATATCACAATCATTACAAGCGTAGCGAAAACCACAATTATTACATAATAAAATTGGCGCATAACCGCGGCGATTTAAAAAGATTAATACCTGCTCACCTTTTTTTAGATGTTGCTCCATTGCAGTTAATAAAGCTGCGCTAAAATGGTTTTTTTTAGAAAGACCTCGCATATCGAGCACATGATAACTTACGGCTGCTGCCGGACCTGCACGTTCAAGTAATTTTAAATGTTGATAGCGACCTTCTTGGGCTAAATGCAAGCTTTCCAACGTTGGGGTTGCGGAGCCTAAAATAATTGGAATATTATTTAATTGCGCGCGCTTGATTGCTAAACTCTTTGCTGAATAATGCACGCCGGTTTGTTGCTTAAAAGATAAATCGTGCTCTTCATCAATAATAATTAATTTTAAACGTTGTAACGGCAAAAATACTGAAGAGCGCGTGCCAATCACTAAATCGACTTGATCAATTAATGCTTGCCGCCATACCTCTCTTCGCTCTGCATCAGTCATACCCGAATGATAAAGCGCAATGCGTACGTTAAACCGTTGTTGAAAACGTAATAATGTTTGTGGCGTTAAACCAATTTCAGGAACCAATATTAAAACCTGCCCACCCTGCCCTAAAATTTTCTCGCTTAATTGCAGATAAATTTCGGTTTTACCACTTCCAGTCACACCTTCGAGCAAGAACACGGCAAAATTTTTTAATGCCGTGCTGGCCTGCATAAATACTTCTTGCTGCGCTTTATTTAAATTTAATTGTGCTTCTTTTAAAATATTTTTATCCGTTTTATCTACTGCTTTTTTTTTGGCACGACCACTCAGCGGCTTACCTTGCGCCAAGAGATTTGGCAACATGGTCATAGCAGCATCGCCATAGCTGACATGATAATAATCATGCATAAAATTTAATAATTGCAATTGCTCTTTTGTTAGAATTGGCGCCTCATCTAAAATAGTAATAAACGCTTTTAGTTTGGCCCAAGGCAGTTGTGTTTCTGTAGGCAACTCGATAATTAATCCAGTTTCAGTGCGCGATCCTAACGGCACCAGCACGCGCTTACCCAGCGCTTCACTACCTATTTTTGGATGCTCTGGCGGCACAATATAATCAAGCCCTAGCGAAAATGGCCCTGGCACAGCAACACGAATTAGCCCAACAGACATAAAAAATTTGTGATTTGGTATATACTTATTGTACTTCAAAACACTCAAGTTTTAATAAATAGTTTTGTTGTTTAATAAAGACTTTTTTGTTAGATAGACACACTAGCCTGCTGGCATAGATTCCTTTTTTAAGCTATGTTCTCTTACATTCAAAAATTACTAACTCGTCATGGGATTGGGGCGCTTTATCACGATCAAATGCGGCACAGAGTTTGATTGAGCCAAATCCAGCAGCACGTAATAGCTTTAGCATTTCCTCTGGATCATAATAGCGCACTTGAAGAAGCTCCACTTCCCGCGCTTGAAGGGCATTATCTCGCCATAACTCATAATGGCACTCTGTACTTAATACCTGATC
Source organism: Gammaproteobacteria bacterium (assembly GCA_020050355.1). Lineage (GTDB taxonomy): Bacteria > Pseudomonadota > Gammaproteobacteria > Francisellales > CACEW01 > CAIQBE01. The sequence continues at coordinate 14,740 of JAGVKT010000015.1, forward strand.
TTTAGGTGGTTGATCTCTAAAATAGCCTTTATATATCTCAACACCCCAGGTGTAAGATTGCTCGCGTAGTTCGATCGAGTAGTGAGATAAAGCTGCTAACGTTTCAACCTCAAATACAAAACTACCGCCCTCACTCAATTGTGTGTAAATAGACTGCAGACAGGCCTTAACGATTTGTAAATCTGTAATCAAACCAAATGAGCCCGCTGGAATAAAAATTAATTTTGCAGGTGGGGTACATGAAAAATTTTCTAAAAAATCTTGATGTACCAGTGGGTGTAGATTTTTTTGTTTTGCTTTGTGATGTAATTCGGCGAGCATTTGAGGACTAGCGTCAAAACCCTCTACTTGAAATCCCTCTTCGACAAAAGGCAATAGAAATCTACCTGAACCACACATGGGCTCAACAATTCGGCCCTTTGCGGCTGCAACATATTGATGATAGAAGCGGTAAGCGTCCTCTGGAATATTGGGCTTGCTTAAATCATAAAACTTCGAACATAAACGCAGGTAAGTATTAAGTTTCATCCCCCACGATCTCCATAAAAAAACTCTAAAAGAATACCAACGCCTTCAAATGTTGTGTCAGTTTGAAATTACTATACCTTTTCAAATTGAAGATGCAGGAATTATGACAAAGAGTTTTTTTATTTAAGAAAGCTTCTGAGCTGAGGAATAGCAAGTCTATTCCGAAGGGAAGAAGGTTTCTTAAATAAAAAAAATCAAAGTCAGAAACCTGCATCTTCAGTTTGAAAAGGTATATACTATAATTTTTTGAATCAAAAGTCGAAATTAGAGTCATAGCATTCACAACCCTCTCCGAAAGCATCCCCGAAAGTGAAATTATTTTCGTATTTTGATAATATGCATCTTTGATGCGATTGTTTTTGAGCTTATGATAAATATTTCGATAATATCCGCACCTTACTTAAAACATCTACTGCGGCGCATACAAAGTATTGTTGTTTGGTTTTTACTTTTATTTTTATTGCTGTATATCGTCGCCTCCGCTTATCTAAGATACGTAGCAAAAATAGCAGTGAATGAGGCTATTCTTCAGATTGAAAACTATAACTCTAATATTCGCAATATTCATTATCAATATTTAGAATTTTCTCCTTTAGATTTTTTTAAACAACAATTGGTTTTAAAAAATGTTACTTTTTATTTAAATAATCCCGGTGTAAATATCACTTTAGAAGCTTTAACATTACAAAAATTTATGAGCTTAACTCAAGACCCTTTAGGCGCTTTTGATATTAATTTTACTGGCGCGCATGTTGATCAATTTACCAGCGTCTATGGCATGATTACCACCTGGCTTAATAATCCCTATCTGTATGGCGAATTAGGCAATGTTCCGAATCAATTAGATCTCAACATCAATGGCAGCATTCATTATTTACCTCAAAACAATAATGAAGCAGATTTAACATTTACGTTAAACAACAAAAAAATGGCGCTCTTTACTTATCAACTTACCGTAGCGCAACTTAAGCTCACGTCTGCTTTTTTTAATAATATGACTGCTTTTTTAAATACCCTTCGTACAAGTCAAATTTTGCATATCCACTATCAAGCCGCAATTAATTATACGGTTACGCCTAAAGAAATTAGCAGCATTGCTCCTGGATTTGCGGTTTATTTGCAAAATTTAGGTTATCAAAATCTTCCTTTAAGCATTAATGGCAATAGCGATTACAGCGCTCAAGATACACAAGAAGTCTATCACTTCACCGTTGCAGTACAAGATGCAGGCAGTTTAAATCTTGCAATTAATTATCAGATTGTTAATGCGCCCTCATTATTCAATACTGCACAACAATTAATAGGCACTGCTAATAATAATGCGGCTCCCGCACCAGATCTTATCCAATCTGCTAGCATTAGTTATCAAGATAACTCTCTGGTACAAAGAGTTTTACAAAACATGGCGCAAAATTCTGGACAAACCTATGCAGCGACACAAAATGTAGTGATCAATACCCTCAATAATTTAGCCCAAAATTTAAATATTCCTCAAATGAATAATATTACTACACAACTAAGATTGTTCATTTTAAACCCTGGATTATTAACACTCAATATTAATCCCAGTGTACCTTTTTCTCTTAATGATGTAGCCAATTTTTTTATTGCGCAACAACAACGTAATCAAATGATTCAACAACGCTTACTTAAGCTTACTGGCACCTCCAGAAATAAAGCCTATGCTACTTATATGGTAAACAGCCTTGCTGCGTACAGCGCTTTTTTTAATCGTATTGGCTTATCGGTTAGCACCAACCCATCATAAAAATTTAGTAAGATCATAACTTGGTTGATAAGCGCATGAATTATTTTTACTCATTGCTAAAACTTTAAAAGCCTCACCCATGAGCCGTGGATCAATTAATCTTTTTATTTTTTGCTGCTCTTTAAGCGGACATTGTGCTAAATATTCATGAATGCCATGCTCAAGTAAAAAAACATTTTGATACGTAAAAAATTCTAAACTAAAGCCTGTTTGGAGCAAACATTTAATAAGATAGGTGTAGTTCACATGCGCCGTTAAATCCATCATACTGGGATGCGCAAGATAATCAGACATCGCTTGATGTTGATAATAACCTTGTAAGGTCCCTTGTGTACGGGCAGCTTGATAATATTCGTTTTGTACATAGCCATAATCAATGATCAACAACAATCCGGAATCGGAGATCAAAGATAATTGTTGTGCTAGCGGCGCATAACCTAAACAGCATTCAGAATTATAACCCACAGGCAAATTTAGCGGCGCTATTTGCGTTAATAATTCGGGGCGCGCCTCGTGCAACACTTCAGATAATTTTTGATTTTTAACTTCTACATAAATTTCTTTTATGCCCTGCTCCGTCACACTAAAGCGCGCCACTGGCAAAGCATCGATAAATTCATTGCCAATAATTAAGGCCTGTGGTTCATGGATTATGCTTAGTTCTTGCCACTTCACCAAAGCTCTCAAATTATTGGGCAGCGTATTTAAAAGTTCTTGCTGCTGTTTTTTTAAATAGGCACTTGTCTCTACTAAATAATAAGCTTTGGGTATTATTTTTTTTTCAGCAAAAAATAATAATAGCTGATATGCCAATTGCCCATTTCCAGGGCCAAGCTCAATGATTGCTTGATTCTCCAGCTTGGAGTTATTTAGCAAAAAATTTCCTAGAGTGCGTGCAAATGTTGCAGTTAAGGTAGGCGCAGTAATAAAATCGCCCTGCTCGTTGAAAGCTACGCGCTTATTATAATAACCATATTCAGGATGATATAAGGCTAAAGCCATGTATTGATCAAACGGCATGGGACCTGATTGGCGTATGTGATCAAGCACTGTGGTCATTATATTTTTTCTACAGTATGCTTTTTTCTTTTAAAGAGACGTAAGGTGATGCCGGCAATAAATCCTGTGAGGATAATACCAGCCATGAGCAAATATAAAGGCAGTTGTGACATTATCTCAAATTCAGATAAAAATTTGGTAATTGCGGCGCCAAATATATATCCGCCACCAATAAAAGTACTCGACCAGAGTACGCCACCAATAATATCGTAGAATAAAAATTTCTTTGCTGAAATATGACTCATGCCTAAAACGGCAGGAATAATCGTACGTAAACCATAAGCGAAACGTAAAGCGATAATAATAAGCACACCATATTTTTCAAATAAATTTAAAATCCCTTCTGCTTTAATATAAAGTTGTGAACGTCTTTTAATAATTTCTTTGCCAAAAATGCGGCCGATGATAAAAAAAAAGCAGTCATGCGCTGTGCTGCCAACAAGTGCTAAAGCAATTAAACCCCATACATGAAATAATCCCGCATGCGCTGCAATACCTCCAGCAACCAAAAAAGTTTCGCCCTCAATAATGGCGCCAAAAGCCATTAGCCAATAACCATATTGATGGATTAGCTGGAGAACTTCAGGACTGATTTGACTAGCAAGTGTAGGCACCGGGCTAGGTACTCGAGGATTGCATGGTTTCATGATATATAAAATTTAGATCTGCTTCAAGAAAATACAATTTAAGACACCTACAAAAATTGCCCTTTAATTAATAATCTTTTAAATTAGTGCCAAAACTTCTTTAATTTGCTTGACCGCAATAATTTCTATTTCTTTTGGCAAATATTTCGAGCGATTGCCCTCAGGGATAATTGCTCGCTTAAAGCCATGTTTGAATGCTTCTTGTAAACGCTCCGGGCCATAATTAACCGGACGTATTTCACCTGACAAACCTATTTCGCCAAAAATTAAAGTATCTTGTGGCACCTCACGATTTTTATAACTTGAAATTAGAGCAACAGCCACGCCTAAATCAGCGCTGGTTTCTGAAATTTTAACGCCGCCTACGACATTAATAAAAACATCCTGCTGATGGAAAGACAAACCGCCGTGCTTGTTCAAAATGGCCAGCATCAAATTTAAACGATTTAAATCATAACCCAAACTTAAACGCTTAGGTTGGCCATAATGATTATCATCAACCAATGCTTGTAACTCTAAAAGTAACGGCCTCGTGCCTTCCCAAATATTGGCGACCACACTTCCTGGACGCACGTCTTGACGGCTTAAAAAAATAGCAGAAGGATTTTTAACTTCTCGCATGCCTTTGTCTGTCATTGCAAACACACCTAATTCATTTACTGGGCCAAAACGATTTTTAAGGGCGCGCAATAAGCGATAACGCCCATCAGCCTGGCCTTCAAGATAAATTACCGTATCTACAATATGCTCAAGCACACGCGGCCCAGCAACTTCTCCTGACTTGGTGACATGACCTACTAAAAAAATAGCGGTATTGGTTTGTTTTGCTAAACGCGTTAAAGTTGCAGCTGCTTCACGCACTTGCGAAACACCGCCTGGCGCTCCTGAAATTTCTTCGACTTGCATGGTTTGAATTGAATCAACCACCACTACCTGCGGCTTCAATTGTAAAATCGCTGCAGAAATTGCGGCAACATTCGTCTCTGCAAAAAGATTTAAATTATTTTGCGCAAGCTCCATACGCTGGGCTCGCAAGGCAATTTGCTCTAAAGACTCCTCGCCAGAGACATAAAGCACTGGCATTTTTAAACTTAAATGCGCCAATACTTGTAATAATAATGAAGATTTACCAATCCCAGGATCTCCGCCAATCAAGGTTACTGAGCCCGGCACCAGGCCGCCGCCTACGACGCGATCTAATTCTTCTAGACCTAAAGAGAATCTTTGATATTCAGCTACTTTGACCGCACTTAAATTCAACACCTGAGCAGAGACGCTGCCGCTGTATGCTTTTGATGCTGATGATTTTTTAGGCATAACAAGCTCTTCCACTAAACTATTCCAAGCATTGCATTCAAGGCATTGCCCTAGCCATTTAGGATAGGCAGCTCCGCACTGTTGACAGGTAAATTGATTTTTTATTTTACTCATGAAGGCTCTAGATTTTCTTTGTGCTTAGTTTAACGCTGATGCTTTCTCTAGAGCAAACTGAACCATGGGGTTAAAATCAAGCATATGCCAAATATATTTAGGCTAGATCATTTCAGACACTTTACATATTTACTCCGTCATTTAATTATATTAAAATATTATTTACTTATATAAATAATTACTTTATAATGTTTATTTGAATTAAAAGGACTTAATTTATGGCAGCAGCGGCAGGCGCAGGTTCACCTGCAACACTTTATACCCTACCCGGAGCACTAGATGATTCTGAGGCTGAGCTATCCTCTAATACTATTATTGCAAACATAAAATACATCATTACTGCTTGCTATGATCACTTTAAAAATATTATTACCGCGCTTGAAAGCTATTACACTGAGAGTAGCGTAATCACAGCAGATGAGTTTATTGAAGCCCTTCAAAAATATGCTTACGGATTGCCGTTTTTTCTTCGCCATATTTGTGTAGGCAGCAAGCTTACCACGAAGCAAAACCGCCAGATGCTTTCTTATCTTTGCGAGCCTACTAGTGCTCACAAATCTCACCCATCACTAATTGTAGAGCCAGATTTTGAAAGCCTTATAAGATCGATGCTGCGCCAAGATATCTATAACAAATTAAGCTCTCAACATTCACAAGGTTTTGATGACTGGATAAATGAAATTATTACTCGATTAGGTCACGTGTTTGTAGAGGCTTTTTTCTGCAGCGACGAAACTGCTAAAGCCAAAAACCCATGGCATGGCCCTATCCCTCGTTTAAGCAGCTATTTACCGCATGATAAGGAAAGACCCGAGATAGTTTTTGGACGAATTTTTACTTCTGAGGATACCCCGGTTAAAGCGATTCAAGAATTGATTGATGCCACCATTTCACGATCAGGTTGCAGGAGAGGCCGTGGCACTCAACGCCCACCTACCCATCCAAGTATAGCTTCATCGGAGGCTGCGCCTTCAAGAGTAATAGCAGGCGCAGGTCTCAGGCCTCTAGGCCCAGTAACGATTGATGGCAGACCCGTGACTATAATTGCAAGTTTTGGCAGCCATGGTTCTCCGACTACATCGGACTCCTCGGGAACTCCGCTCCCTGCTGCTGCGATTATTCACGCTCCTCTAGCGGCCGCATCTGACGCATTAGCTGTAGTTACCGCAGCGCCAGGCCTACCTATTGATGCTGCTAGTGCTACGCATTCTATTCCTGTTGACACAGGAATAATAGATCCTACCCTCCCGCCTGTACCGGCCCAAGCTGGTGCTGGTATTGTTAATCTTGCTGCTGCTACTGCAGCACCCCCTCTACCAGGACCAGAGGTTGTGACTCCTTGCGATTGCAGCTGCACCTGCCCTTGGTTTAGCCTGCCTCAGGCGACTAATTTACCTGCACAGCCTACACGGTAATTTCTTTATTAGAGCCCAGCTTCGTCCTCTTCTCCCAAAAGACGATCCTGTAGTGAAGACATTCCATTTTTTCCTCCGCTTCTAAACGCTGTCTTGTGTGCGGGAACACCCATGGTCCCTCCAGCTCCGCCTCCTTGAAAAGGTAAATGTGCCATAGTTGTACCACCCCTTGCCGTGTCCAAACTGGTTACCGCTCCCATCCGCCCTTCTCTTTGCAGCAACTGACCTTCCAGTAGTTGCACAAACAAAGCCTCGGCTTTTTTACGAGTGTTATTCATATTTATTTCATTCACCATACTATAAAGATTACTCAAAGAAAAAATGGCGATCATGATGCCTACGGTTAAGCGCGAACATTGTGTACATTCATCCGCGTGGTGCAAAGCATCGGCATCACCCTTGGCTGCCAGAAGGCCATTGATGAAAATCATGGGCACAACAATTAACCATGTTTTCCAATTTTTTAAATCAATACCTTCTACATGTCTTAAAGTTTGAGCTCTTTCTGCGCGTACAGCAACATGACTTGCTTCTTCCCGTGCTGCAAGCCCAATAATAGGTCCAGAAATTTGATTCTGCCCTTCGGTCAGTTTCGCCACTGCTTGTCCAATTAACTTTAAGCGAGTGATATGGATTAAATTTTGATGGAGATATTTTAATGCGAGAATCACAGCAATAACACTTGCACTCGCCAATAAAGAAATAAAGCTTTTATACTCGTACTGATTGCTATGTTGATTATTCGCTTCTGGGATTACTGTTGCCCACCAGACGATCGTGCCAAAAATTCCAATTGAACGTAAAACTAAATTAAAACTTGCTGCTTTTATAATTTCACCGCAGGTCAATTTAGGCGCTACTAATCCCAACGCCTCAAGCGTGTGCAAGGTAGTATCACGCCTACTAGGTGACAATGCTTCTGCCGCGTGCTCAGGCTCGAGCGCTGGCTGCATTTTTTTAGCGAGCCAATTGCGTAACGCCCAATGACTGCATTTTAATACACCAAAAGGAATGGCCGTCGCCAAAAAATAACTCGGATTGAGATTTCTCTGAAGCAACATTGTCATTAAAGTACCTAAGATAGGATTCGCAGAAATACCATTGGCCATAGTCTCAAACGCACCTAAATACTGCATATACCGACTTAAGCATAAATAACTTTGAATTACTCGACCTTGATTTTTTAAGGTATTTTGTAATATCGCTTCTGCAGAAATACTAATTGCGGTTGTGGGTTTACGTACATTTGTATGTGCAACTGCTGTTTCTACATCAGTCATCGGCAACATAGGATCCAATTCTGCTAAAGTTAAATTTTGTGACTGTGCATTTGTTAAATAAATTATGGCGCAGACAATAGCTGAAGTAATAATAGCAGCTACATTTAAAGACGTACGTGGTGCTTCACTTGGATTTAAAGAGGGCCAAACGCCACTTACATAAAAAATTGTTAACGGCAAATTAATACCCCCACTAAAGCCATCAAGTCCACTAATAACTACATTCAGCCAATATTCTGCTTTAATAGCTTGTTTTAACCGCGAGGTTTTTTCTTTTGGAATGGTAACAGCTAGAGCCATGAACAACTCCTATACAGTATTATTTTTAATCAAAAATAAAGGCGTTACTTGAGTGAGATACGAACTTTGAAATTACTATTAAAAAATTATAAATTTTGATTTTTTATTATATCTAAAAAAATACTTTTAAACAACATATTGCTGACTTTTGCTTGACCTTCAGTGTGCACAGCATTATAGTGATTTTAATTGTTCAAAAAAATTATTTATCAAAAGCTTTTATGAACCCTATCACAGCCCTTGATCCTAAAAATTTTCATGGTGCTTTACGGGGTTTAGAAAAAGAAAATTTGCGTATTAATCATCATGCACAACTATCAACCATTGCTCATGAACAAGCATTAAAAAAGCCAGCGAATGACCCTCACTACACTTTAGATTTTGCTGAAGCGCAACTTGAAGTTATTACCAAGCCTCACAATAGCATCAAATATTTGCTACAAGAACTCACGCAGCATTATCAATATGTTTATACACAGATTCAACCTGAATTACTCTGGCCTGCAAGTATGCCGCCTCAGCTACAAGAAACTGATATTAAGATTGCCCGCTTTGGTAATGATCCGCAGGCGCAAGACAAAGAATTATATCGTGAAGGGCTTATCCATCGCTATGGCAAGATGATGCAAGTGATCTCAGGAATTCATTATAACTTTTCTTTATCGCCTGCTTTTTTTCAGGCCTATCAACAACGCTTTGCGCCGCGTAGCGACCTTATCGAGCTGCAAAATGAAATTTATTTTAAAATGATCCATTATTTTTTAGAACATTATTGGCTACTACTTTATTTATTTGGCGCCTCTCCGATTGTGTTTAAAAGCTCACTTAAAGCTGACACTCAAGCCAGTAAAATACTTAAGCCAGGCAAAAATGACGTTTATTTTGCGCCCTACGCCACATCATTACGTCAAAGTGATCTTGGCTATCACAATCCTAAAAATCGCGAGCTGATGATCTGCTTTAAAGATCTAGCTGCTTATATTGAAACCTTAGAAAAAGCGCTCAAGACTCCTTATGCGCCCTATGCACATATTCCTAAAAATGCGCAGCTGAATGCTCATTACTTACAAATTGAAAATGAATTTTATGCGCCCATTCGCCCTAAACAGCCACTCAAAGTTGGAGAGCGCCCGCTTGCTGCGCTTCGAGCCCGAGGCGTTGCTTATCTTGAAGTACGCGCTTTGGATATTAATCCATTGTTGTTTTTGGGTGTCAGCGAAGAGCAATTAGCTTTTATTGAATTATTATTGTTAACAGGATTATTTCAAGAAAGTAAAGTAGACTGTGGTCAAGCTTATATGCGCTTTAGTGATAATGCTTTTAATGTAGCATTACGCGGGCGTGACCCACAATTGCTTTTGCTCTCAGGCGCGCAAGAGATTTCTGTGCGTACTTGGGCTAAAAATATTATGCGTGATTTACACACTACTGCGGTATTTCTACAACAAGAGCAATATACGCGCGCTTTAACTTGGGCGCAAAACTTATTAGATTTTCCAGAATTTTTAGTATCTGCGCAGATGCTTCGACATGCTGACGACTATCAGCATTTTATTCTACAGCTGGCTGAGAAGCATCAGACTCAAGCATTCTCAACCGCGCCGTGCTAGCTTCAGACACTATCCTTGCCTTGGGTGCAACTAGAAGTTGCGCAGCAGTGGCGCGCCAACAACACGCTGTTTTTTTAGGTAATGATATATGCTCAGCAGTACTTTCAGCTTTTATATCAACCAATGCTTGGTAATAATCAGCAAAAGTATTAAAAATCTTTGCGCCTTTATGTTCGGGGGCATAGCTTGCCGCCAAAGTTCTAAATAAACTTACGAGAACTTTACATTCTTCATATATTTTTTCATTTTCAACATATGGCGTTACTTCATAAAGTTCCAACAAAAATTTTGCATTAATTACACTTGCTGTTAATACTTGGCCTATGCTATTAACAATAGAGCTATCAGGACCAATACCCTGCATTGCACCTCCGCCCGCAGACACCGCGGCTAATATTAATAAAGGAATATCTCTGCTTCTAGGCCTTCCAACGCCGGTAAAAACATCTAAAGTTTTATAAAAATTATTAAATGTTGCTGCCAGATTCACTGCACTACTCAGTCCTGCATCTACCTCTGTTAAATATGCTCCCCCCATTACGTAGAGCATAGTATTACGATCGGTTACGCTTTCATATATATGATCTTTGACGCCTTGATAAAACCATGCGGTAACTAATGCTGCAATAATGATATTAGTAATTATTAATGCTTTTTCACGCATACTTAGATCTCTAGACAGCAATTTTTCTTTTATATCGGGCAAAGTACTTACCAATAAATTTAAAATTGTTATTCCCAAAAATGCGCCGCGCAAGGCACCCATTGTTGAAGCAAATATTGCAATCGCTTTTTGCATCACTGCATTTTCGGCAATAGACGCCGCTATCTTCGCTAAAATGCTTATTGACCCTCGTTTTACCGTAGCATGAACTAGAGCCCCACCAGTTAAACTAATAAAACGTGCGCATATTAAAGCTAGGATCGCTAACACCGTTTTTTCAACTTTAGGATAAGCTATGAGAGAGCTTGGTCTAATTTTTGCAAGCTGGGTACTTACTTCTGAACCCACCGTAGTCATAGTTTTTTTAATTAATGCATAATTCGCACTAGCGCTAGCTGGAGCAATGAATAATACCAATACTATTGCCCAACTGAGGATAGGAATAACACTTAATATATTTAAGCCCATAACGCCATAACCTACCGCAAAAAATAGTGCCGCGCTTTTTACTGCCACACCCATAACACTTTGAAACCATGAAGATGCCTCAGCTTTTGGCGCAGGCGTGGTAGACGCCGCCATGGGTATCACAATATCGCCGCTCTTGGAATGGCCGGCATGTTGCATCAAATCCTCTGTGACATGCCTAAGTTGCATCGCCACAGCTTGAGAAGTTTTTTTGGTTAGCGCGCCTGGTAAAGTTTTAGCACCCAGTTTTACAGAAGTGCTACGCACTGTAGCAAGCTCGGTAACTGTTGAAGATTCAGTCTTAGCAGCATCTGTTGGCGACTCATAACTGCTTAATCTATCAACCGCACTTAGATGCACGCTATGCTCGGATGCTCCTCTAAAAGGAAGCCCCCGGCTTGATAATGCCGCTATGATGGAGGGGAAAAATTCCGCCTCAAAAGCTAATTCAGGTGCCTTGAAAACTTTTATTAATTCCTCAAAGGCCTCAACTAACGAGGCGCGAAGTTTTGCTTCGGCTATTAATTCTTCTACAGCTTTGCTTCCATGCGGCATAATTTCTCCAAATGCTTATTTTTATAATGACAATATTATAACATATTTATATTAATTATGTAATTAATAAATGAATTAAATATTATAAATAAAACTTAATTTAACTTTTTGAAAATAGCAAGAAAACAGCCTAGCTCTAACATGAACTATCATTAAAAATCATAACCTTATGAAATTACTAAGAATTTTAACTTATCAAATTATCCTAGAATTTTAAAAATAAAAATCATCTGAAATATTCTGTTAAAATAGACTAAAATACTGGATTAATATTTAAACTGTTGATTTTTTAATTAAAAAATAAAACATATATTCATATATTTTATTGCAATTTTATTATATTTAATATAAAATTTATCTGTTAAATAATAAAAAGAATTACTATTAAAGGAGTCCACAAATGCTAAAGTTAAAACGTATAAACCTTTTACTAGGTTTAACTATGGGCAGTATGGCACTTGCTCATGCAGCAGGTACGTCAACTTATAACAATATGTTTATTTCTTATGTTGACCCTTCGGACGTACAAGCTACGGTTAAATATGCCAACAGCTTGGGGATTCATAACTTTTTCTTTTGGACCTATTCAGGTGATGTGGGCTACAATAATAACGCTTCATTAATTCAAGCGATTAATAATACTGACAGTCAGGCCAACATTAGCGGTTATTGGGCGGACTGGGAAATGTATAATACTGGCAATGCTATTCCTACGCCAGCATACTCCCTAGTTAATAACAGTGATTTAACTACCAAACTACAGCATAGCAATACTTTAGTGTATGCTTTTTTAGAAGCTCAAGTAAGCCATTATAATAATGGGTATCGCAACATCTCTAATTACACCAATCCTTTTATCAGCCCAAATGAATTTGGCTCTTTATATTTCTTTGACCCATACTCTGACTTCGCTGCCAACCTTAATAACACTACAACAGCGAACTTCTGCGTTAATAATGTTCCTGCAGGTCTCCCTACCACTACTTTAGATCCTCAATACCCAGGAAAGGCCGTTAATCTTATTTGCGATTATGTTCCTATGATCATTAACAAATTTAATAATAACAACGCTTACTCCTTGAAAGATTTTGCTGATTTAGGAAATTTTGATAATGGCCTTGCCAGCTTGAGTACCATTGGCCGAGATGGGCAACCTGTTCAAAAGGTTATCTCCGTAGGCGGCTATGGCCATAATGATACCTTTGAAGAAGTATTTAACCCCCCTTCAAACTTAGGCATTACACAGACCCAAGCGATGACCAATTTTGTCAATTCCGCTAAAGCAATTATGGATGCCTATAATATTAATGGTATTGACTTAGACTATGAAGATCCAGCGATGACTTTGCAACAGTCAGATGATTATTTAAAATTAATTCAAATGTTAAGCCAAGCATTAGCGAATGATAATAACAAATATATTACTATCGCCATTCTCGCGAACCCTCAATACATTATGGGTACTGAACAAAACGGCACCATTGGCTTTGATCCTAACTATCAAGGCAATGGCTCGGTACTTAAGCAAATTGCGGCTTTGCCCAATGTTAAGCTGATTGATCTCATGACTTATGACTTTCATGGTCGCTGGGACTACAATCCAAGCAACCCCAATTCCGGCCTTGCCACCAATGAAACCGGATTTCTCTCTAACTTATACGATCCTAATGATACATCGGTCAATCAATTATTCTGGTTAGCAAGCGATAGCACAGACCCCAACCCTATACATAGTACTTTAGGCGCAATTAATAGCGTTCTTGGTTCTTATAATAAAGTTGGTATCGGCTTCCCTGCTTATGGCCGTAGCTTTGCGAATGTCACCCCTGGCAGTAATGGCACAGGTTTGTTTAGCACCTTAACTTCTAATACTATCGTCCCAGGCGGAGATATTGATCCTGCTGGCTGCAATGAAAGCATCACCAGCACTGATGGCTCGCTCTGCAATGGCATGTTCTCTTACAAATATATTGTTAACTACATGTTAAATAATGGCTTTACCCCCACCGATGAAAAAGATGATGCGGGCAATCTCGCTAACGGCACTACAGCCTTCGCCAGCACATGGAGTCCAGTTATACCCTCTGGACCCTCGCTAACCTTTGTGATCACAGGTGCAGCAGAAGACTTAACTGTCATTAACAGCAGCGCTTCATTTTCTACAAACAGTTGGATTACAGGCACACAAACTTATCCTGACTCCTCAACAAATCCGCCTCACGCTGCGCCCACGGCGGTTCAAGGTCAAAATGACCTAGAAGTACAATTCACTAATTATGGAGGCTCTGGCACCTGCATGAATGCGACCAACCCAAGTCAACCATTCACCTTTAATCTCACAGCAAATACTACCATTAACGTTACTTCTGGTAGCCCTGTGACCAACGTTACTTGCAGCCTAGGGACTAGCAGCAAATAATCTCTTTCTTTAAAATTTAATCAAAAGCCATCTTCATAACAGATGGCTTTTTTATTTTAATGGATAAATAACTTGACCAGCGCAGCAACCATCATCATGAAAATACCGCAACAAAGAAATTTAAACCATTTAAAATCAACTGCCAGCCCATGTACTTCGAGCTTTATTTCGTGTAAATCGTTTTTAGTTGCTACGTCTTTAAGCGCGCTTGCTAAGTCATTTTTAGCTACTAAATCTTCTTGCATATTATTGTTTAATTCATGCTGGAAATTTACTACACTGCGCGCTTGTTTTTCAGTAAATCCCGCTTCTTTTAATTCATCAATATAAGGTAGATAATTCCATTTTTTTAAGCTCACCATCATTGCATGCGCGTTTTATTTATATTGATTATATTTTAATCTATAAAAAATAAACAGTCAAGCAACAAAAATTATATTTTGAACTTGACATATATCCATTCGTACTTCGAGAAAGGAACTTACAGAGATTCACAAAAGCATTAACAATGGTGCCGAGGAGAGGACTCGAACCCCCACGGTGTTACCCACTAGTACCTGAAACTAGCGCGTCTACCAATTTCGCCACCTCGGCAAAGCTCAGCTAATTTACTGAGAATGAGCACTCTTGTCAAATGCTATGTGCCAAAAAAATCTGAGTTTAAATTATGCAATTTTTCTTGCACGTGTTATAATGTTTTTTTTGAGTAAACCCTGTTTTGGGGGCGACTTGGCTTCGACGGGAATACTGAAGCTGATGATGCATGCCGAGGATGAAGCTTACCTCGTAAATCAAGCTTTACTTGCTATAACTGGCAAATCAAAAGGCCTTAAAATGGCCGCTAACAACCGTACATTAGCTCGCGTAGCAGTAGCTGCGTAAACTAATCGTCAGCTGAAACTGACAAGGTTGGCGTGACAGGTAAGTGCTTATTCTGCCTAACTCACGCTCATAGCTAATAAGCTCGTGTTGTTCGCGTCTCACGAATAACATTAAACTTTAGAGACTGGCGTAATGTTATATCCTGTAGCTGAGATGGCATTACGTAAGATTAAGTCAGCCTACTAAGCATGTAGATTCAGAAGTGGATGATTTTCGGACGTGGGTTCAACTCCCACCGCCTCCACCAGCCTTCACGCTGAGCTGGCTAAACGCCAGCAGCGCTACGGCTTGGCTAGCCATCCTTACTTCACAAAACTTCATAAACACTTAGCGCGAAGGCTGTCACGCCGTAGCATTGCTGGCGTTTAGCCAGCGTAATGCGAAGGCGGACCTTACCTAGTGCCAATAACTTTTCTCGAAGGTATATTTATCACTATTGATTAGTCAAAACTTATATTCTAATATATGACCAGATCAATTATAGAACTAATGAATGTACACCTATATTTTAGAATCAAAAGAAAATCCAAGCCATCATTACACTGGCAGCACTCTCAATCTCAAGCAACGACTATCAGATCACAACTCAGGAAAATGCCGACACACCTCAAAATTTAAGCCATGGAAGATTATAGGCGCCATATGGTTTAGCGATCCTATAAAAGCAGTTGCGTTTGAAAAATATTTAAAAAGTGGATCGGGTAGGACTTTTGCAAAAAATCATTTCTAATCACTATTTAAAAGCAATAATTATATAGGTATCTTTTGCATTATAGCGTCAATCAACACTTAACTTATAAAGTGGCAACCAAAAGAAAATGCACTTAAAAAATTAAAATATAAAAAACAACAAAGGTAATATTTATAGAAATCACAAAAACTTATGAAACATCACTCTAAACCCGATAGTCTCTGAAAAATTTTATGCGTATTTTATTAATTGATCCATTTAAAGAGGTGATTGATATATTGGATTGCCAGAGTGACAGCACCACCAAGTACTAGCAACCAGATTTGATCTCTGTACCTTTTCCAAAAGCCAGGTGAGTCCTTTCTACTTGTGAATATAACCGGCTTTGGATAATAACGAGATTTTACGAATAAAAAAAATAGAGAAAAAGGAATTATCATTATTGCAACCTGAATTGAGTATATTTGGGCAAATGGCAGATTAAGTTTGACTCCAATTTGATTGACTCTCCCTTCTAAAATAAAAAAAATAAGTATTAGAATAAAGGGGATTTTTGACCAATACCGTTTTTTATTTTTTAGGATATCCCCTACTTGGTCAACTACGCTGCGTTCTTTCCCTGTGTTCTTGTCACTTTTCACCCATGCCGATTCTTTATCTATGTGAATATATACACCAGACCCGCCTTTACTTATGTTTAAACTATCGGCAGAAGGATACTTATTAGCGTTAATATCACTAACACTATCACAATCAAATTCAGGGCAAGATATTCTAAAGCCTTCGCTACCTAGCTCACTTTTTACTATCTGCTCTATTTCTTCCAAATCATCCCTATGCAATTTTGGAAAACTGTAGGATTTATTAATACCCTGACGCTCTTTAAGCACGCTACCATCCAAAAAACTTTAAAACTTTAAAACGCTAAAAATATTTTATCCATAAAATTATACCTAAGCAAATAATCTTTCAAGCTCGCGCCCTACCGCCAAAGGATTGGCATCGGCTTGCCACACGCCATCAATTAATAATCCCATACTAAATCTCCTTTATTATGTCAGAGTTGGGTAATCTATATATCCTTTGGCACCCGGCGTATAAAAAGTACTTTTGTCAGGTTCATTGAACGGCATGCTCTGTTTAAAACGCTCAACTAAGTCAGGATTGGCAAGATACAGCGTCGCGAAAGCGACTAAATCAGCACCTCCTGATTGAATGATGTCTTGTGCACTTTGCAAAGTAAATCCCCCATTGACGATACTTATTCCATGAAAATTATCACGCACTAATTTGAAGGCATCAATAGCCGGATCAGGCGAGCGAGAACTATGAATATAAGCTAATTTTAATGGATCAACTGCTTTCAATAATTCAGTATAGGTCTCAACAGGATTCGCATCATGCATGTCATTGAACGTAAAGCCAGGCCAGATACGCATGCCCACCGCACCACTGCCTTTCACACTGATCATTAAAAACAGCATTAAAATGGAATAAGATATTTTCACCTAGACAAGAAATAACCTCAGATCCAATGAAAATACAACCGCATTTTATTGCTCAACTGATTTTTCAGATAATTTTTTTTCAAAAAAAAGAATCGCCAGGTCTCTTAATTTTTTTTGTTCCTGCGCTTCCTCTAAGGGAATTTTTACAGCCATTGGTAAGGAAAATTTTTCTGAAAATAGATCTACTAACTTTGCCCTCATAAATGACTGATAATTTTCTTCTGTAACATGACCTCCGGGCTTATATAAACTTTCTTTAATATGAGTTTCATCAAAATCATAACCCAAAGCATTTCCCATAACTACTAATAAAGTTGTTAACGTTTCATCGCAATCTTTATTGAACTGCAGCATCTCTGCCTCGGTTGTTACGGAATGCCTAATTCGAACGTGTAAGTATGCTCGCCACGCACTTTTTACGGCTTGGTATTTTTTACTTTTCCCATAAAACTCCAAATCAATCATATTTAGTGCTTTTACATGCTCTTGAGACAAGGGGGTAGCTCTTGTTGCCATTAAAATCTTATAAATACTTAATCTACGGCTTTTAACTTCTTTCTTATCATCGAGCTTTGCTTGTATAAATAAAGCAACCCATGGAGCTGCTAGAATAGCAATAATAGTTAACCAGTTATTTAATCCCACCCCATTTAAAATTTTTTCTATTGTTTCAAGCATAATGTTAAACCTTATAAAAATATTTACGTTGAGGATCGTTTGGCCCTTTGCCAATTTCACCAACCAATCCTTGCTCAATTAATTTAATTAAACGTGTTCGTGTGCTTCTAACTGATACTCCTATCTTCTGAGCAATTTCATTAGTAGATAAACCATTTCCACTCTTTAAGATCTCGATGATTTGTTGATTTACTTCGCTTACAACCGGAGCCTTAACTTTTTGAGTAAATAAGGTTACTCGGAAATGTGTTCCTATTTCTTCAAACACAGGCTCAGCAAATCCCGCTTCTTTACATGACTCTATGATTCTACCAACGCCACTACCCCACCTTTCGATTAAACCTAAACGATAAAATACTTGACCAATGACGCGATTTCGCAACTTTGATACACCTCTTATAATTTCGTCAACAGTCAATCCAAATAGAAGCAACCCTGGATTTTCTATTTCGATTCGATCTTCAAATATAGAAAGGCGAATTGGCGCACCTTGCTGAGAATAATCAGCATGCACAACAGCATTTATAATTGCTTCCCTAATTGCTGTCAAAGGAAGATCCCAGGTTTTCTTATGTCTAGATAAAGAACTAATTTTTGGCCCTGACTTACCTCCTGAAAAAGATGCGTTCCAAGATCCGGACCGACTCCCTGATCTGGACTCACCGGGGACTTGGATTCCTTGCATAGCATGTTTTTTAACAAATTCCATTACTTCATCAATTGCCAAAATGGGGGAAGATTTAATTTCTTGGGTATCAAAAATTTTTGTTTTTGTTGTTCCCTGAAATCTGCCCACTTGAATCCAAGCATCTGGGAAATACTTTAAGCGATCCTTGCCGAATAAAATCATTCCGCCTATGGTTGGAACTTTTTTTTCTTGATGAGATACGAGGAGATCTAATGATTCTAAATCACGCTGCGTGAGCTTTTTATGAGGTGAAAACAACTCTGAAGTTACTCTGAAGTCTAGAGCTTCAGAGTTCAATTTTGGTAAAGGCTGTCTATCAAAAGAATCTTCAATTTTAACCCTACGCAACTCAGCTTGCATAATTTTATCGACCAAACGATTTGTAGATCCCACTCGGATATAAGTTCCTTTATCAATTCCTTCTTGCTTTAAATGATGCGGCCTGGAAGAACTTGGAAAGACTTGAATTACTAACAGGTAAGAACGTCTCCAGGGAATAACTTCAATTTCAGGTAAAACTTGAGGAGTGATGAGATCATTAATCAAGTTAGCAAGCTTTTCCTCTTCCTTGTGTGGATTTTTAATGCCACAGATATGCTTTGTATACTGCCCCCAATTAAGTTGAACAAATAAATAAGCGAGTGTTAACCTAAACCCAATGGAGGTTGACACGATGAAACGTAAGCAATGGACAAACGAAACTAAATTCCAAATAGTACTGGAAGGTCTTCGAGGAGGAATCAGTATTGCTGAGCTTTGCAGCAAATATGAAGTTCACCAAACGCAATATTATCAATGGCGAGACCAGTTTTTGCATCAAGGCGCTAAAATATTTACAAGTGATCAAGCCAGTAAGCGCGAAGAACAAATGCAAAAGCGCATTGCTAAAATGCAAAGGGTTATCGGCGCATCTGGGCGTATCTGCGATATCGCAAGGGTGTGGTTGTTGGTAAAAACCGTGTTTATCATGTCATGGATAAATATGGTTTGTTAGTGCAGAAGAATGATCGGCTGCGTGCTAAGCGTTATATAGGTCGCCCAAAGCCTCGAGCAGCATGCTTGAATGAATATTGGGGCATGGACATGACGAAGATCTTGTTTCCATGTGGTTGGTGGTATTTGCACGTGGTAAAAGATTGGTACAGTAAAGAGATTGTAGGCTGGTCATTTGCATCCATGTCAAGAACTGAGGATTGGCTGGACGCTTTAAACAATGGGGTAAATCGGTGCTTTAGTCGAGGCATTAAATCTTATGCTGCTAAGCCCGCGCTGATTACAGATAATGGCTGCCAGCCCTACCTCGACTAAGTTTATGAAGGCTTGCTCTGAGTTGGATATAAAGCAGATATTTACGAGCTGGAATAACCCGAAAGGTAATGCAGATACTGAGCGGGTAATGAGGACGATAAAGGAAGACTTGGTTTGGATTTATGACTGGGATGATCCGATCAAGTTTAAAAGTGCCTTTGCGATATGGGTAGAGAAGTACAACACA
>JAGVKT010000019.1 GCA_020050355.1 Gammaproteobacteria bacterium
AGTATTGAAAGCGCTGAGTCTATTGAGCAGCAAGAATTAAAAAAAACTTGGGGTACTACGTTTAAGCTTTATGAGCGTTTAACAGGGGTGAGACCAGAAAGAAATATACGAGGTCGCAGTGCTTCTGTATCGCTATTGGAGGTGCCTTCTGGATAAAACTATTGGATGAGATCGAATCGTACTTTAAAATGTGAGTTTTTCATCTTGATGGTTTGAAGGAAATTATAATGTCAATGATCTGATCTTGAAGCTGCACTGGTTCAAGGGGATTTGGCTGCAAATCCTGGTGTATCTCGCGAAGAAGCTTTAGCAAGGATTTATGCAGAGGCCGAAGCGGAAACTGCTCGAGGAGCTGCTGCATCGGTTGTTCCCAGTGCTTTAACCTTTGCAGATTCTCTATTGACTCAAGTGCCTGGATCTGAGTCAAGCGTTCTTGTGGGAGTAAGAGCTTAATCTGAAATCATCGTACATACGAAAAATTTATTGTATCAATAGAAAAGCTATTAAATTTTGTTAAATATAGAATATTTTTATTTTGTGTCTGGCTTATTAGTGGAGTAAGAGAGCGCTTTTAGAGCGTATCGAAATGACGTTTAACTAACCATAGCGACGGTGCTTGTTCGTATAGTTTACTAAAGCCGTTATTCAAACAAGCCTTGATTGCAGCGCTGTTGTTTATTGCGGTTTCTACCAGAGAGTTTTCGAATTTTGGTGCAACATATCGTGCTAAAAACTCTTTGAGAATTAATGTTCCAAAACCTTTTTTTAAAAAAGTAGGTTCACCAATATAAAAATCTAAAGCGGCGAGTGATTGGGGGAGTGTGGCATGATCCAATCCTGGGGCTTTGGCAAAATCATGAGCGTTGTAAAATTGAATATAGCCTATGGGCACTTTGTTTATTGCTATGATGTAAGCATGGATGTCAGGGCGATGCGCGTATTTTTTTGCAATTAAATCAGGTGTCCAGGTTATAGCTTGATCCCACCATGTCTTTATATGCGCGGTCTCAAGCCATTTGAGTAACAGCGGAAAATGTTGTGATGTTAAAGGCTGGAATTCTAAATGCTCCGCTGCTGCTTTAAGATTGATGGTGCGAATAAACTGTGTTTTAGCTTCAGTGTAGGCTTCACGATCATTTTGAAATTGTGTGGCTAATTGTTGTTTGAGGTGTTCGTAAGCGGTTTTAATCTCAGGGTGTGCGTTTAAATAATCTCGAAATAATGGGCGAATTACCCAATCATGATGGCTTATTAACATGACATGAATGTGATGGCTGCGCTGGGTGCCGAAGGGTGGCATGCCTTTAACAAAAAAGAGTTTGCTTGTATCAGGGTTGTCTTCCCAAAAGATGTAATGCTGTTGTAAGAGTATCGGGATTAATGCTTTTGCTTGATCTAAATCAGTTACGCCGATGGCGATATCTAAAATGGGTTTGGCTGCGAGGCCCGAAATTGCTGTGCTGCCAATGTGCACGATATCGACGAGCCAAGAGAAATTACAGCATTCTTTAAGTGCATTAATTTCTTTTTGTGCTTGCTCTTGCCAAGCTGGATTGTGAGCTTCGATCGTCACCATATCTTGTACTTTTAGTTGTTTTTTATGATAGCGATATAAAACATGTTTTCTCAAAGGATGATGCTCAGGGATGTTGGGGTGTTCAAAATCATCTTGTGGGTTATGCGTCATGCCGAGTTTTTCCATAACGCGTCTAGAGCTTTTATTGTGGGTGGAAGTGAATGATACTACTTCTTCTAATCCATATTTTTCAAAAGCAGTGTGTAAAACAGCTCGTGCTGCTTCGGTTGCATAGCCTTGATTCCAATGGGCTTTGGCGATTCTCCAGCCAATTTCTACACAGGGTGTAAAATGTGCTGCGAATGAAGGAGTTGCTAAACCCACAAAACCAATAAATTCTTTTGTGGCTTTAAGTTCTACAGCAAATAAACCAAAGCCATGGGTGTCAAAATGTTGGTGTATTTTATTTACCAGATTTTTGGATTCTTCAGCGCTTAATAATTTAGGAAAAAACTCCATAACTTTTGAGTCTTGATTCATGGTGATGAAAGGTGCGAGGTCGCTGTCTTGCCATGTTCTTAAAATTAGCCGTGGGGTTTCAAGTAGTGTCATTGCTTATTGTGTGCTGGAGCTAAAAAAGTAGGAGCTTATTATATTATGAAACTTAATATTTTATCTAAAGGGCATCTCAAAAAAATAGCCCTTTTACCTTCAGATCAATGCACTTGATTTTTCCGGTCCTCATGTATTTCATATACACTGCAGTCCTCAAAATCAAGTGCATTGATCTGAAGGCAAAATCATCTATTTTTCGAGGTGCCCTAAAATTTTTTTATAGAAACGCTCGCAGATACCATTGGTTTGAGGGCTTCGAATTTTAGTTTCTGAATGTTCAATACGCTCAATGTCTAAGGGTCTATTTGGGCGATTATCTATTTATTGAAATTAAAGGTGGAATAAATACTTATTATAGTTGGTTAAAATACTTAGTAATTTTATTGCTGAACTCAGTTATCTTTTTGGATAATTAACAACCAAGTTAGGTGTCGATTTGACTTGCCTCAATGATCTTGCAACCGTCTATCCTATTATCTTAAAATCATTGACAATAATAGATTTTTAATATATAATTATTTACATATTTAATATTTAAATTATGGTATATATTATGGCAGCAGCAGCTATGCCCATTCCCGTGTTGGACTCCCTATCAGCAAAGGCTGTTGGAGCAGTAGAGGCGGATACTAGAGTAGTAAAAACTCTTGGTGTTGCTGCAGGTGGAGCTGGAGCTGGAGCTGGAGTGGATGTAATTCCTGCTTCGTCTATAGCGTTGTCGCGTTCCTCTTTAGAGGAATTGATAAAAACCCCTTCAGCAGTGGTTTTTTCTCCTAAGCTTTTTGGTTTAACGGGCGGAGCTGGGGGGGCTGCATTACCTTTTACAGCGGCTCTTGCTCTTACTCCTGAGCTATGCTCGTTGGAGGGGCCGGGACGAGATATGTTTGTTCTTGCTGAAAGTATGCAGCGTACGCAGGAATCTTTACACAAATATGTTGAAATTTTAGATCCTCGAACTACTTATAATGCCCTTGCTTTTAGGCTATCTGAAACTCATGCTTTTGATTTAGATGAGGCCAATATTAATTATTTTGTTGAAGTTTTGTGGTCAGAGTATGGTATGGCTGCTTATCGTCCTAAAGATGCTTATGCTCGCTCATTGCCTGCTTATGTGCCTGAATCGGAGAGAGTGCGTGAAAAAGTAATATTCAAGCAACATTTCAAAAGTTATTTACATGCTATTTCTGAGCTTTATCAAGCGTTAGTTCGGGATAAGGGATCGGTGAAAGTGTTTTTTTCATCGGGTACGCGTACGGTGAAATCTGCAAGTGCTCGAGAAGGGTTTGTTAGCGGAATGAGTGCTATGGTTAAGGGTTTTGCTTCGCTTATTCCGGGGGTTGCTTCAATGATGGATTTAGTTGAAGGGGTAACGAAATCTGTTACTGAAACTGTGTTAGAGCAGCAAGAAGAAGCGTCTGGTCCTGGCGATTTAATTAAGAAGTTACAAGAAGCTCATGGCAATTTTACTGCTAAGGCGCCCAAAAGTCATACAGAGTGGCTCGCTTTAATTTTTGATGGAATTATGTTCTCAGCTGCTCAACGTTTTTTAGCCTTTAAAGAATGTTTGGAGTGGTTAGCGTTACAGCCAGGCGGTTTATCAAAATTCAATAGAGTTAAAGCCTTAACGCGTTTAGAAGATCAATATTATTTGTGTATGCATTATATGCAAGAAATTATTGTTAAACATGCACAGCTGTCTGCTCATGCCTTTCCTGCTACTGCCGAGGGCTTGCGCGCTTTATTGCAAGGAAAAGGGCCGGTGATGGTTCAAGGATTTTTAGGTCCGGTGTTTCATCGTCGTGAACCTAAAAAAGTATTGCGTTTGGGTATTGAAGTGTTGGGTTGGGACAAAGATACTTTTGTGGGAGAAGAGGTAATTAAAGCTCAATTTTTATTTCCGAAAAATGTTTTGGTTGTAGGGGTCAGTTTACCTGATGCTGCTCAAGGTTTGTCTCAAGCCCTGGTATATTTTGTTGATCCTATGCGTTCGGATTTATTGTATATTTTGGGTTTTGATAGTTTTCATGAACGCATGAAGATGGTCGCGCATCATTATCCTGATTTAGCTACAGAAACACCTTTAGCTTATACTGCTGAGCGTTATCATTTGCCAATGTCATCGGTTATGCTTGATACAATGTTAGACAGTATTCCTGTGGAAAGTGAAGCTGATGCTCTTGAGGCAGCTTTGGCTAGTAGTTTTGATGAAGCGAGGGCGGCGTTAGCAGTGCCATTTGCAACTATGGCAGCAGTGGCAGTTGAGCGACCAGCTACAGCTGCGACGCAGCAAGCAGATTCCGGTGACGTGGATGCAATTTTAGCAGGTATCTCGATAGCGGCGGCAGACGAGGCGCCAGCTACAGCTGCGACGCAACAATCAGGTTCCGATGATGTGGATGCAATTTTAGCAGGTATCTCGATTTGATAAATCCAAGAATTTATTGATTTTGACTTTGGGTTTGAATTTGTTGTAGGTTACTTTGATACATCCTAAGATTTGCTTGGTCTTTGTTGAGTTGTTTTTGTAAGAGTGTTCGTTGTTGTTTTAAAGTTCGCAGTTGTGCTGCTAATTGTTGGCAAGAATTATCTGCTTGTGTTTGAGCGCTGCATTGGCTTTTCCATTGTTGTTCTAGGGTCTTTATTTGTTGGCTATTGCTGATGAGCTGTTTTTGATCTTGATTAGTTCTGGTTTGGTAGATATTTATTTGGGTTTGGAGATTTTGAATTAAATTGCTGGGCGAGGGCATGTACTGTTGTTGTGGTGCTTGAAGTTGCCCTGCTGCGGCTGTTATTCCGAATAATAATAAACTGGACAATCCGATAGTAAATAGCTTGTTTTTAGACATGAGCGTGCTCCCCAGTATTATTTAATCAATCCTAATGACTTTACAATATCGCGTTCTTGGCGTAATTCATCCAGAACAATATTAATTTTTTCTTGGCTAAAACTGTTGATTTCAAGATTAGGGACAATGCTGATTTGGTGCTTGCTATCAACTTGGGTAGGATAAGAAAAAATTAAGCCTTGATCAACGTTGTATTCACCTTCTGAGTATTGTGCTACTGAAAAACTATCTTGGGCTTTTGTGGGGGTGATGAGGCGTACTACGCCGTCAATTGCAGCGTTAGCGGCCGAGGCGGCAGAAGAGGATCCGCGCGCTTTGATTACGGTAGTGCCACGTTGTTGTACGATGGGGACGAATTCATTTTTGAGCCAAGCTTCATCTTTGATCACATCAAGCGTGGGTTTGCCTTGAATTTTAGCATTAAAGAAATCAGGATATTGGTTTTGTGAGTGATTGCCCCAGATGGTCATTTGTGTGACTTCAGTAACGGCAACTTTGGCTTTTTGTGCAAGTTGTGCTTTAGCGCGATTTTCATCCAAAGCGGTCATGGCAAAAAAACGATTTGCAGGAACATCAGGTGCATTTTGTTGGGCAATTAAGCAATTGGTATTGCAGGGGTTGCCGACTACAAATATGCGTACATCTTTAGCAGCGACGCTGTTGATCGCTTGGCCTTGGGTGACAAAAATACTGCCGTTAATTTTTAATAAATCGGAGCGTTCCATGCCCAATTTTCTCGGGATTGAGCCCACGAGCAAGCACCAATTGGCGCCATCAAAAGCCACTTTGGGCTCGGCAGTGCATACTACTTTTTTGAGTAATGGAAACGCGCAGTCGTCGAGCTCCATGGCCACGCCGTTGAGTGAAGGTAGCGCGGGTTCAATTTCTAATAATTGCAGTTCAACTTCAGTATCTAAGCCAAACATTTGGCCGGAAGCGATGCGAAAAATAAGCGCGTAGCCAATTTGGCCCGCTGCGCCGGTAACGGCGACTTTGATGCGTTTTTTTGAAGTGGTGTTCATAAATAAATCCTTTTGCAATAAAGCTCACAGGCTTATTAGGATCGCATAAATTTATTTTTTGTCAATAAAATTTGATGGTATATACCAAACGCAGTTCAAGATGCGAAGATTTTACTTGACGTTAAGTTTTCACTGTTTGTTCCCGTAGTAGAAAGGCCATGCTGTAGGGGCGTAGCCTTGCTACACTACTGTCCGGAGAAAATGGTAAGACATTCTCCCCTTCCTTTGTATATGATGTTGTTGAATAACGATGGATGAGC
>JAGVKT010000040.1 GCA_020050355.1 Gammaproteobacteria bacterium
GCGCCCCTAGAAGGTGGCGCGGAGCGCATTAATGTGCTTAGCACCTGTCACTTTGTGCTATTTTCTCCGGACAGTAGTGTAGCAAGACTACGCCCCTACGGCATGGCCTTTGATTTTGGGACAAACAGAGAAAACTTAATGGCAAGTAAAATCTAACCTTTTGATTATACTTAGCTTTAAATAGGGCTTTTATACCCATTTTAATGATTATTTTTAGAAAATTATTGACGTTAATATAGATTTATTGTATAATAGTTTAACAATTAATACCTAGCTGAACATCAGGGACGATGTTTAAAAGATTGACTGGATGCGATCATGAAACCTACTACCAACCAAGAAACACTTCTTTCTAATCAATCGCGTGTGCAGCGCGCTTTTAATACTGCTGCTTTTTTTTGGCTCGACCGCACCGAATTTCCTTTAAGCGATTTTTTGATGGCGTGTACTACCAATTTTTTATTACGCCCTGATTTTACTAATGATGATGCGGCATTTATTTTAAAATGGATTGAAAAACAAAAACGCGATCCTAAATCTACTTTGAATAAAACCCTTAAACAACAAGTCAAAATTGGTATTGTCTCTAAAGACTTACAAGTAGTGCGCGATTCGTTAAAAGCTTTTATGAAAAAACCTAAAATTCAGCTTAAAACAACCAAACCTCAAGCTGCTAGCAAGAATAATAAGCCCGCTCAAAAAACTAAAAAAGTGATTAAACCTAAGCTTGCTGAGAAAAAATCTATTATTAAAAAAACGCTTAACAAAAAAATTTCACGTCCTAAAAAAGCAAAAGTTAAAACTTCACTTTTGAAAAAAGTTAAATCTTCAGTCAAAAATGCATTACTGCATTCGCTCAAGCATAAAAATAAAAAACGTCGCGCCGCTTAAAAATTTATTTAAATGTATTGTCTTCCCAACTGCCATACACAGGATTAGGTAGCACAAAATAACTTTTTCCAAAAACATCATAAGCCTTGCCATTTGGATCTTGCGTATGCATTTCTGCTTGATAACTTCCTGGAAAATCTTGGATATTATCACCAAAATAAGCCAAGATCGGATGCGCCGGCAATACTTTATCATAGACCATGCCTTGACCATTGGGTGGATAAACGCCGCTTGTTGCTGCTTGAAAACGTGGATTTTTATCTTTTATTGTCCCTGCAGCCAAAATTACCTGATCAAAACAAATTCCTTGTGCCTTTAAGTTTTCTAACGTTGCTTGCAATAAATTTTTGTGCGTTACCGGATCAACATAAGCGCCATTACGATTACTGATCAACGTTACATAACCGCCCATTTTTTGAAGCATACAGGTTATTTTCACAGCACCTGGTGTCGCTACAGAAACTTCGTGCATAGCAAACCTTGAAAAACCATCTGCTGTTCGCGGAGTGCATGTCAGTGTGTACTGATAGGCAAGTAAACTATTATCAAGCAAAGTCTCGTCGATATCAAAAACCACGCCCCAAGTTTTTGGCTTGAGTTGTTCCGCTTGTACTTTTTGACTCATGCTTTGCCCTGCCATAAAGAATATCTCACGATACAGCGCCTTTGATTCAGCTGCATCGCGGTACCATTGCACAGCGTTATATATTTGATTGCTTTGCGGATCGCCAGGAACACAGGTTTCATGATTCCCAGCAAAAGCAATATTAACACTTAAGAAACTGATCAGAAATAAAACTCTATATTTCATTTTTAAAATTTTTGTGATTTATTGTGTTTATTTTAATTAAAACCTCTCATCAAATAAAGCGCATTGAGAGGTCAATGGCCTTTATGTGTTTGGTCAGGCCCCCTACAGAAATAAAATCCACACCCGTTGCGGCGAGTGCGGCGATATTTTCAAGAGAGACGTTTCCTGAAGCCTCGAGTTTTACACGTCCTTGATTAAGAGCCACTGCTTGAATAATCTCTGGCAACTTAAAATTATCGAGCATTACGACGTCACTTTTTGCCGCTATAGCTTCTGTAAGCTGGGTTAAATTTTCTACTTCTACTTCAACTTTTCGTTCAGGCGCAATTTTTCTTGCGACCATAACCGCCTGACTTATTGAGCCTGCGGCCATAATATGGTTTTCTTTAATTAAAAATGCATCATACAGCCCTAAACGATGATTATGTCCACCACCGCAGCGTACTGCATATTTTTGTGCTAAGCGAAACAAAGGAATGGTTTTACGGGTATCTAATAACTGTGTTTTGGTGCCACTCAGTTTTTGTGCCCACAGCCAAGTTGTCGTTGCTGTCCCAGAGAGCATTTGTAAAAAATTTAAGGCCGTGCGCTCAGCGGTGAGCAAATGCCGAGCATTACCTTCTACCTTAAATAAAATGCTATTCGCAGCTACCTCTGCTCCTTCTGGTACTTGCCAATTAACGGTGATATTTGCGTCAACCTGATGAAAGGTTTCGTTTACCAAAGCTTGCCCAACAACAATCATAAACTCACGCGTGATGACTTGAGCTTGCGCCCTAGTATTGAGCGGAATGATCTCTGCCGAAATATCGCCAGCACCAATATCTTCAAGCAACGCCTGTTTGACCAAAGATTCTACATAATGAGCTGTGAGCATATTTACCTTAATTTCAATGCCGAACGCCCGCGCTAGCAATGGCAACCTTAGAAGGCAGTTTAATTTTAAAAAAACTGTCAACCAAAATCCCGACTTTCATAGATTAATCTTTGCCATCACTTACTGCCTCCACTAGGCGCAGGTGCTGCAGAAGCCGAAGCGCCTCCAGCCCCAGCCCCAGCTCCACCCATAGCTGCATGATGAGTAAGTAGTGTAGTTACCGACGAAGCTATTCCTGCACCTGCTGTAATATCGGATGTTATTTTTTCCATAGTTTTTATCCAACAGTATAAATTTACAAGGGTGTCAATATCTCCTATTCTGACTTTCGCCACAATATCTGCACAACTCACTTCCGTGGATAAGTTCAGTTGACCTGCTCTTTTTTGCCAATATGCAGATTCTCTTTTTTTTCTTTCCTCGTCAGATATATCCTTACTCCCCACCGCCTCGCTAATAGTTTTTGTGGCAGCACTTTTTGCTTCATCCTTAGCGCTATCATATAGTTCGCTAACCAACTTCTTTAAAAACTTAAGTTTTATTTCCTTTTCTCGCTTGCCAAGGGCTTCTTCCCAAGTTTCAAAATAATCATGAATAGCCCCTGCATAGATCCTCCAAGAAATATTAACTTGTTTCGAGAAAGTTTCATCATGCAAAGGAAATAGGCTATCAGCTATTTTTAGTTGAGTTGGCATTTTTAAAGTTGCATCGATACCCTTTTGCTCCTCAGCTTCTATCTCTAGTCTTTCTTTTACTGCCTGTTCTGCTGCTTTTCTTACAGCAGAGACTAGGTGACTTTTAACTAAAGCATCATTATGTTCACTTTTTAAACCATAAGATCCACCTAGGCACGTATATAAAGAGAAAAGCCATAGAATACTCTTATTTCTATTATCACCTGCTACTTCAAGATCCTTTATAGCCTGCAAACAAGTCTGTTTATCAAATCCTGGTGACTTAGCTACTACCATTCTCCACAAATAATCATTGGGTATCGTTATCGGATTTTCTTCTCCTGTTTCTTTCTTTATTGCTTCGCGCACAGGTTTAAGAGCCTCAAGCAATTCTTTTTTACTGATGCCTTTGATTAAGTTCCACAAAAAATCAATCAGCAAAGCATATATTTGAGTGCGTTCTGGACCCTTAAGTTTATCCGGATAATTGAAAATAGCTTGCATGTAGTAATATAAGCCCAGCTCCGGGCGCAGCTCCGTTAAATGATATAGCATAGCTAATAATTTTGTTGCC
>JAGVKT010000033.1 GCA_020050355.1 Gammaproteobacteria bacterium
GAGCACCTGGATCCTGTGCTAAATCGCTCCGCGATTTCCACAGGATGACACTTACGGGGCGCCCCTAGAAGGTGGCGCGGAGCGCATTAATGTGCTTAGTACCTGTCACTTTGTGCTATTTTCTCCGGACAGTAGTGTAGCAAGCTACGCCCCTACAGCATGGCCTTTATGCTACAGGAACAAACAGTGAAATTTTTACGTTATTTTTTTCGATAATTTCGACTTTTGATTCACATATATACAAGTTTTTATAAATTAAGCACCGCTTTTATTAAAGCAAGCGTAACACGACGTTTGTGGCGCAGGCTATATTCAGCAATAATTTTGAGCTGTTGCGTTAATTGTGCCAAATCACGATTAAGGTGATTAAGTAAAAAATCATAAGTTTCATCAGCAAGTTTTAAGCCTAAGTGTTTGGCATGTAAAGTCAATGCCATTTTAAGCTCATCATTTCTTAATGCTTCAATTTTTAAAGCAAGACCACTATTTAAGCGTGATTTTAAATCCGCAAGTTCGATGCTTAAAGCTTGAGGTGGTAAGGCACTGGTAATAATTAAAGAAGTGCCTTTAGCTTGTAATTCATTAAAACGGTAAAATAATTCTATTTCAAGGTTTGGAGCAAGATACTCAATATCATCAATTAATACAGCATTAAATTCAGGCCAGTCTTTTAAATAATCAGTATGGTTTTTGAGATTTTTAAGTGGTAAAAATAAAAGGCGTTTTTTCTGCGTTAAAGCTTGTGCTGCGTACGCTTCAAGTAAATGCGTTTTTCCTGTACCTTCACTCCCAAATAAATAAATAAATTGTGATTGAAGAGGGTTTTTAAGCGTTTCTAAAACCAATTGATTTTTACCCGGAACAAATAGCTCAAAAGATTTAAGCGTTTCTGGTAGCAAAGGCAGTAACAATTGTTGTGTGATCATGCCGCGTCTTATAGCGATTTTGCTTAGTGTAGCGAAGTTACCTTAAAAATAACACTACTCATTTAAGTCAATAACATGAAGTTTCTTTTGCGGCAAATAAGTTTTTGGATAAATACTGGTTAATAAAATTTGCGCTTCTTGTGTAGCCAAATAATCCCAGAGAAATTTTTGATGTTGTTCATCCAGTTCTGAAGCAAGATCATCAAGAAGATAAATGGGCGTAATTTTTAAACTATCATGGAGTAATTTTCCTTGGGCAAGTTTTAACATGGTGATTAGAAGCTTTTGTTGACCACGTGATAATAAATCACGCGCAGGCTTTTTATAGCTGGTAATTTTGAGATCTGCTTGATGTGGGCCATATTGAGTTGTACCTAAACGTAAGTCATGTAAAAAACTTTTTTCCCACAAAACTGCAAGATCTTCATCTTGCGGCCAGCCAGGTTCAAAATTAAATTCAAGCTGATGTTCATTAATAAAATTATTTAACAGCGTGATGGTGTGATTGAATAATAAAGCGATATATTCATTACGTGCTTTATTGATTTCATGAACACTCTCAATGATGGCTTGTTCCCAGAGTTTGATATGGCTTCGAGGAAGATTTTGTTTTAGGCCCGCGTTCCTTTGTTTAAGTGCTCGACGTATTTTAAGATAATGAATTCTTAATAAAGGATAGTGGTAAAATACGCCCCAATCGATAATCTGGCGTCGAGATTTAGGACCGCCTGTGAGCAGTTGAAAGCTTTCAGGGTTAAATAAAATGACCGGAAGGCGTTCTGCAAATTGACTCGCACTTTTAAGCTCAGCATGATTCAAGCGGTTTTTATTATCACCATTTTGACTTCTTTGCATAGCAAGTGAAAATATATTCTGGTCCATCACTTCAGCAAATAAAGTAAATGAAGCTGTACCTTGGTGAATCATGCGGTTAAGTTCTTTCACCCGAAATGAACGTCCATGAGCCAAAAAATAAAGCGCTTCTAATATTGAAGTTTTACCTGCACCATTATTGCCGATAATGACATTGAGCTCAGGACTAAAATGCCATTCTCGTTCAATAAAATTACGAAATTGGTAAATTTTTAAGGTATTAACATAAGGCATGTTATTGAGGTAGCTGTTTTAAACCGCCACTCATTAAGAACCAGAGTGTAGCAACGACAAGTAAATATAAAAATAATTGACTGTCGCCGATATTAGCAAAATAGCCACCAAAAAGCCCACCAACGAAAGCCCCAAAGAATTGACTACTGATATAAAGCCCCAAAGCGGTACCCTTAAGTTTATGATCGACAATGCGCGTTAACCAAGAGGGTAGAAGTGCTTCTAAGCTAATAAAGCCAGTAAAAAATAAGGTAAATGCTAAAAGCACCCAAAAAGCATTAACAAAATTAGTTAAAAAAATTGCCTCAGCCGCCATGATTAATAAAATTGATAAAACAGTAATTTTTTTAACAGCTTTAAAAATTTCAGCGAGCGTAATCAATAACAGCATAAAGACAAAGGCAAGGCCTAGGCTAAGTAAATATAACCACCAGGATTGTTGGGTTGAGAGCTTTAGCGTTTGATTTAATAAAGTAGGCAGTGCCACAAAAGAAGCAATTAAAATACCATGTAAACAAAAGATGCTTAAGTTAATTAAGCCAATGGTTTTATTTTTTAAGATGAGCTTAATATTGTTGAAATGAACGCTAATATGCTCCCGCTCACCCGGCGTGTGATGTGGTAAAAAAATAGTAAGGTTGATTGCAATTAAACCTAAAACTGCAGTCACGCCAAAAGTACCATTTAAACCGATACGGGTTTCTAAATATGGTCCAATAACAATCGCGAGGATAAAAGTAACGGCAATCATAACACCAATAATCGCCATTGCTTTAGTGCGCACTTCAGCACGAGTATGATCAGTAGTCAGCGCCATAAGTACACTAGTAATAGCTCCTGCACCTTGCAACAAGCGCCCAAGCCCCATACTATAAATAGTGTTAGCAAAAGCAGCGATAAGGCTGCCAACAATAAATAAAGTCAACGCTACTATAATCATTTTAATGCGACCATGCCGATCCGAGAGATAACCAAACACCGGTTGCATGATCATTGCCGCTAAGCCATAAATTCCTAAAGTAATACCGACATTCTCAGGGGTGGCGTACATTAAGCCTAGGGCATACACACTAAAAATAGGCAGTACCAAAAATAATCCAAATAGCCGTAATGCAATAATAAAAGAACTAATAGAAATAATTTTTAATTCCAGCGCTGAAAAATGTTTTATTTTAAACATAAAAACTCCTAAGTTTTGTCTATTCACGGTAAGATAAACGCATCTAAAAATAATGTACCTCTCCCTTAAGGGAGAGGTCGGGCGAAGCGGGTGAGGGGGAGTTTAATCCTCCTCATCCGCCACAACTTCGCGTTGCGTCAACTGCTCCCTCAAGAGAGAAGTGAAATTTGTAAAAATCTTCGCATCTTCAAGTACGAGTGGTATATAATAGAATATTTCTCTAAAGGAAGGTAGCGATGGATAAAATCTCCGTTCGTGGCGCGCGTACGCATAATCTTAAAAATATTGATGTGGATTTGCCACGAGATAAATTAGTCGTAATTACTGGGTTAAGCGGTTCCGGTAAATCTTCTTTAGCATTTGATACTTTATATGCCGAAGGTCAACGACGTTATGTTGAGTCTTTATCAGCATATGCTCGACAATTTTTATCATTGATGGAAAAGCCTGATGTTGATCATATTGAAGGCTTATCGCCAGCAATCTCAATTGAACAAAAATCAACATCACATAATCCGCGTTCAACGGTAGGAACAATTACTGAAATTTATGATTATTTACGTTTGCTTTTTGCGCGTGTAGGAACACCCCATTGTCCGCTGCATCACTTACCTCTTGAAGCACAAACCGTGAGTCAAATGGTGGATCATATTTTAGGTTTTACCCAAGACACTAAATTTATGGTATTGGCGCCTATCGTACAAGACCGTAAAGGAGAGCACGAAAAATTATTAGAAAATTTGCATCAGCAAGGTTTTATTCGCGCCCGCGTAGACGGTGAATTAATAGAGTTAGAAGATCCTCCTAAATTAGAGCGGCAACAAAAGCATACGATTGAAGTAGTAATTGATCGTTTAAAGGTGGCGACAGATATCAAACAACGTCTGGCAGAATCTATTGAAACAGCTTTACATTTAACTCAGGGCATTGTGCGCATCGCTTTTTTTGATCAGCAACCAGAAATTATTTTTTCAGCAAACTATGCTTGTCATGTATGTGGTTTTAGTTTAGATGGATTAGAACCGCGTTTGTTTTCTTTTAACAATCCCGCAGGAGCATGTGCTGCCTGTGATGGTTTAGGAAGTAAATTAGTTTTTGATGTGAATAAATTAATTAAAGAGGATTTAAGTTTAAATCAAGGAGCGATCAGAAGTTGGAATCGCCAGAATCTTTATTATTATCAACAGCTAGAGGCCCTCGCAAAGCATTATCGTTTTAGTTTAGATACCCGCTTTAAGGATTTACCTAAAAACATTCAAGAAATTTTATTAAATGGTTCAGGGCATGAGGATATTCAATTTTTTTATGTTTCTGGACATGGCGCTAAGAGTGAGCAAGTTCGACCTTTTGAAGGAGTATTAAAAAATTTAGAGCGGCGCTTCAAAGATACTGATTCGCTCATGATGCGCGAGGAATTTCATAAGCTAATGACAGAGCAGCCTTGTACAGAATGTAAGGGTTCACGTTTAAATGCAGCAGCATCAAATGTATTGGTCGATTCAAAAAATCTACCAGCAATTACAGTCATGACCATCAGCGAAGCAAAAGCTTATTTTGATCAATTGCAATTTACCGGTGCAAAATTAGATATTGCCACAAAGATTTTAAAAGAAATTTGTTTGCGTCTAGGATTCTTAATTAATGTGGGTTTAGAGTATTTAACTTTAGAACGTAAAGCTGAAACTTTATCAGGCGGAGAAGCGCAACGCATTCGTTTAGCAAGCCAAATTGGCGCGGGTTTGGTAGGAGTCATGTATATTTTGGATGAACCATCTATTGGATTACATCAGCGCGATAATGAGCGATTATTAAAAACTTTATTTCATCTGCGAGATTTGGGAAATACCGTCATTGTAGTAGAACATGATGAAGATGCGATTCGTTCAGCTGATTTTGTTCTGGATATTGGTCCAGGTGCAGGCAGTCAT
Source organism: Gammaproteobacteria bacterium (assembly GCA_020050355.1). GTDB lineage: Bacteria > Pseudomonadota > Gammaproteobacteria > Francisellales > CACEW01 > CAIQBE01. Next base: position 5,142 of record JAGVKT010000033.1, read on the forward strand.
GGGGGTACAGTGGTGGCTCAAGGAACACCGCAGCAGGTGATTGCTACACCAACTTCAATCACTGGGCAATATTTATCAGGTGTACAAAAAATTGAAATCCCAAAAATTCGTACTAAAGCTGATAAAACTAAAATGCTCGAGTTGAAAGGCGCAACGGGTAATAATTTAAAGGATGTAAATATTGCAATTCCTGTAGGTTTATTTACATGTATTACCGGTGTTTCTGGTTCAGGTAAATCAACCCTGATTAATGATACATTATATCCTTTAATGGCGACAGACTTAAATGATGCAACTACGTTAAGTCCCGCGCCCTATAAAGAATTAAAAGGCGTAGAATTTTTTGATAATGTTATTGATATTGATCAGAGTCCTATCGGGCGAACACCACGTTCAAATCCAGCGACCTACACAGGTTTATTCACATTGATTCGTGATTTATTTGCTGCAACTCAAGAAGCACGAGCACGTGGATATGCGCCAGGACGCTTTAGCTTTAATGTCAAAGGCGGTCGTTGTGAGGCTTGTGAAGGTGATGGTGTCATTAAAGTAGAAATGCATTTTTTAGCCGATGTTTATGTCACATGTGATGTCTGTAAAGGTAAGCGATATAATCGTGAAACCTTAGAGGTTCATTATAAATATAAAAATATTCATGAAGTTTTAGAGATGACCGTTGAAGAGGCAAATGAATTTTTTAAAAATGTTCCAAGCATTGCAAGAAAATTAGAAACATTATTAGAAGTTGGTTTGTCGTATGTTCGTTTAGGACAACGCGCTACAACCTTATCAGGTGGAGAAGCTCAGCGCGTGAAATTAGCAAAAGAATTATCACGACGTGATACCGGCCGTAGTTTATACATCCTAGATGAGCCGACTACAGGTTTGCATTTTCATGATGTCAAGCAATTACTGAAAGTTCTACATGCGTTACGAGATCGCGGCAATACCATTGTAGTGATTGAGCATAATTTAGACGTGATCAAAACTGCAGACTGGATTATTGATCTTGGACCAGAAGGCGGGGCGGGTGGAGGCATGATAGTAGCAATCGGAACGCCAGAGGATATCATTAAAGTGAATAACTCCTACACAGGTCAATTTTTGAAACCTTATTTGGCAGCATGAATATACCAAACGCACTCCAAAATGCGAAGTTATACAAAAAATTGACGTAAAAATTTCACTGTTTGTCCCAAAATCGAAAGCCATGCCGTAGGGGCGTAGTCTTGCTACGCCCGGCACGGCAAAGGCATTAACGTGAAAAAGCGAAGCCTGTTTAATAAAAAAATCATCATTGCTTATGAGCTTTAAAGTCCTGC
>JAGVKT010000072.1 GCA_020050355.1 Gammaproteobacteria bacterium
CTTCACTCGTCGAACCTACACTGCATGAATTAGAATCAGTACAAATATTGGTATCATTGGGCCCCATCGCACCTTGAGTATAGCCACGTACGTTACCCCAGCCACCGCCATAATAATTCAAGAAAAATGGCAATTGCTGTGTTTTACCATAACCACCACCATAACCAGCGCCGCCTGAAACCGACAAAGTAAAGATGTTATTTAAAGCCTGAAACCAGGTACCACTAGCACTTAATTTATAATAATTAAGATCGCTTTGCGGCGCAGAAATAGTAGTACTGACGCTACCAACCTGCCCCTGTGTCGGAAAGTAAGCATTATTGGTTGAATCACGCGATAAACCAACCGTACCAGTATAGGTATTATATTGTGAGCCATTTTCATTAATGAAATTGGTTACCGTAGCCGACTGACTGTCACCAGGCTGCTGTAATTGCGTATGATCAACCCCCCCACCAACATTAAAGAAATTCCAAGTACTGATAGGAATCGCATAACTTAACGTAGCACCATAAGAATTGGTAGAAAAATTCGTCAAACCTTCTTCACCCGCATCGGTTCTTTGATAGTACAAATTAACCGCTTGAGAAATTCCCGAAGTAGTGAAATAAGGATTAGTAACCCCTAGAGTAAGTGATTGGTAAGGCTTACTGATCTGCGCATTAATATTAAAAATATTTCCAGTACCAAACAGATTCGGCATATTAAATCCGGTTTGAAACAACCATTTATTTAATTGAGAATAGCCAATGGCGGCACTCACCGAATTAGCGCTTTGCTCTTTAACATCATAATTAAGATCGACCTGATCTGCAGACCCTGGTACAGGATTTTTATTTAAGGTCACATTCTGAATAAAAGGCAAACGTTGTATTTGCATAGTGGAATTATCAATAGCCGTTTTTGAATAAGTACTACCTTCAGCAAATTTCATACGCTCACGAAAAGTTTCATCATTAGTCACGACATTACCGGTATAATTCACTTGACGTATATAAACTTTCTGTCCTGGGGTAACATAAAAATTCACAAATACCGTACGCTGCTCATGATCAATCACCGTTACAGGATTGACATTCACAAAAGCATAACCCACATTACCAAGGGCATCGGTAATAGCCTGCTGGTTGTTCATAACCACAGCTTTAGAATAAGTTTTATTGGTCTTGATCGTCACCAATTTCATCAATTGCGCTTTAGGCAAAATAAGATCGCCTTTAATATCAAAGCCAGAAAACTTATATTGCATTCCTTCAGTCACACTAATCGTAATAAACGCCTTAGTATGCGTACTATCCAAAGAAGCTACTGCTGAATTAACGCGCACATCAACATAACCATGATTCTGATAAAAATCTGTTAATGCCTGTAAGGCTTTATTTAATTTATCAGGAGTATAAACATCGCTCTTAGTAAAGAAAGCAACAATACCTCCCGTTGATAAAGGCAATTGTTTAATTAAAGTCTTATCACTAAAAATATGATTACCCACAATATTAATACTGGTAATCTGCGCGTTCAAACCTTCGGATATATCAATCGTAATGCCAACTCTATTGTTAGATTCTGCAGTTTGCTCGATATTGATCTGTACGGCATATTTACCTTGAGAATTATATTCTTGAATTAATGATTGCTTGACTTGATTTACCAAAGCTTGATTAAACATATTACCAACTTGCAGACCAATACCCGTAAGTGCTGTCTGTAAATCTTCAGTTTTGATTAAATCATTACCTTTAAAATTAACAGAAGCAATGGTGGGCAATTCGGTCACATTAATAACCAAGGCGCCTTGGTTATTATACAATTGCACATCCTGAAAATAACCGGTTGCAAATAAATCACGAATAAGCTGATTGGATAAATCTGGTGTAAGATCTTGCCCGACTTTAATTGGGACATCGGGCATCACTGAACTCACAGGAATACGACTCAAGCCCACAAACTGAATTTTTTGCACAACAAAAGCATCAGCACAAAAACAGGCCAATAACCCTAGGATTAAGATCCATACTTGCTTTCTAAACATGAAGACCATTCACCTCAATAAAAAACGCTTCATTGTATCAAATCTCTAAACAATTAGAAATCAACAAACAAACTCCAGCGCATAGCCACTTAAATTACGTATATTCAACACGCCTTGTTCAAATAAAAGATACTGCCCTTTAATTCCTAAAAGCGGCGCCTGCCAAACTTTTAATATCAATAAATTAATACCTTTAATAACTTGAGGATATGCCTGAATAGGATAATTCAATAGCCATGGTGTTTCATTTAAAGCAGTAATATTTAAATCTTTTTTTTGTACTAAGATATCCGATAATATCGGTGCGAGCCTCGAGCGTTCAGCGCATAAATCCAAGCTTGCAGTGGGTGTTAACATTTTACGCCAATTGGTTTTATCAGCAATCACTTGTGCTAACGCTACTTCAATAAGTCCAGCATGATGACGCTTGGTCACTTTAAAAACAGGCAGAGCTTGAATCGCACCTTGATCAATAAAACGAGTAGGAATATTACTATGACGGGTAATACCTACTTTAAGACCCGAAGCATTCGCCAAATAAATAAAATGATCTTGCATACAATGCGCCTCACCCCACTCAGGCTCGCGACACGTACCCTGAGCAAAATGACACAACTCCGGCTTTAAAATACATAAATCACACTGCGCTTTAGTTTGCGTACACGGAAAGCAATATCCCTGCTGAAAAGTTTTAGTAATTTTACGACCACAAGCTACACAGGCAACGTCACCTAATAAGCGCAAAGTTACCGGATAGCCAATAAACTCATTTAAACATACACGCTCTTTTCCCTCACCAAAATAATAATGGACTTGTTGTTGTACAAGTTCAGCATCTAACTTACGCGCGTAAGCAGCAATACGAGTCATGACTTTTTACTAAGGACCATCAAGGTCAAACGATTAATAGACACGAGCTCTCCCTGCTCATTATGAATTTCAATAGACCATACATGTGTCTTACGACCAACATGAATAGGCCGCGCTGTTGCTATAACATAACCAGAACGAGCCTGACGTAAATGATTGGTGTTAATATCAAGGCCAACACAATATTCTTTATTTAAATCTACACTATAATTTGCAGCAACACTGCCTACCGTTTCAGCAAGCACACAAGAAGCACCACCGTGCATAATTCCGAGCGGCTGTTTAGTGCGTTGATCTACAGGCATCCGCGCCTTTAAATAATCTGCACCCACTTCGATAAATTCAATACCCAAATGCGTGCTCATGGTATCTTGATTACGTTGAGCAATAATCTCTAAACTAACGGGTGTCTGCCAAAGCGACATAACCTATCCCTATCCTTATCTCTAACACAAATGAAATGACATACAAAGCAACAAAAAAATGGGTGCTGCTGCAGTCTGACTATCAATACGATCAAGCACACCACCATGTCCTGGCAAAAAACTTCCACTATCTTTAGCATCATGCAAACGCTTCATCAAACTTTCAAAAAGATCACCCAATACAGAAAACATAATTAAAACCACACTAAGCAGTGTCCACGTTCCTACCTGCGCCCAAGATAAATTAGGCATAAAAATGACTTCCAAAAGACCCGCAAGTGTACCCACTATCAAGCCACCAATTAAACCTTCTACCGATTTTTTTGGACTAATACTTGGCATTAAACGCCTCCGACCATAACGACTTCCCACAAAATAAGCTGCAGTATCGGCAAAAGAAACTGTCATGATTAAATAAAATAAAACCAAACGATTTTCTTGATGCAAAGTAGTTGCAGCAACTGCAGTAGGTGCCAAAACCAGTATACCTACCACCAAAGCAACACATTTATTCTTCAAAAAATTCCAAGATGCCCGCGGCAAAAAAATAAGCATCAAAGCCAAAGACCACCAAACAACTGCAAGTTTCAAGGTCAACATGAGCTCCCGCTCAAAAACTATTAACATAAACCAAAAGAATAACAACAAGAGCATTTTATAAAATAAAAACCGAATAGAAATTAATTCTAACCATTCCCAAAAAGCGGCAGAAATAATGAAAAAAACCAATAATGAAAACAAAAAATTTGGAAAATAAAAAACACTTACAATCGCAAGAATAGCAAGAAAAAGCCCGGTTCTAATTCGCGTTATGTGTTTGGCCATCATTTCACCTGCTCTGAAATCATTCCAAACCGACGCTCACGTGTACGAAACCACTGCAAAGCTTTATCCAATTCAGTAACTTTAAAATCCGGAAAAAGCGTGTCCACAAAATAAAGTTCTGCATAAGCCAATTGCCACAATAAAAAATTACTAATTCTTGACTCTCCGCCTGTACGTATCAATAAATCAGGATCGGGAACATCATGTGTATAAAGAAAACGGCTCAAAGAATGCTCATCAATAACATCCGGATTTAAATGCTCACTGAGTACCTGCTTTAATAAAAGCTTTACCGCCTGCATAATCTCAGCACGCGCTCCATAATTAATTGCCACACGTAATTTTAAACCTTGATTAGCACACATTAAAGTTTGTGCTTCAGCCAAAATCTTTTGTAATTCTGGATTTAAGACGCTGACATCCCCAATAACTTTAAATTGAACCCGCTCTCGGTGCAGCTCGGCCATTTCTTTACGTAAAGCGGAATGCATTAATTTCATTAAGAAAGAAACTTCATCTGAAGGACGCCGCCAATTTTCGGTACTAAAAGCATAAAGCGTTAATACTTTTATGCCTAAATCACTGGTGTAGCGCACCAGTTCTTTGACACGCTTTACGCCAGTTTTGTGTCCCATAATTCGCGGCAGGAATCTTGATTTGGCCCAACGACCATTACCATCCATAATAACTGCAATATGCTGAGGTAAGGAAGGTTGCGTCATCAAATACCTTAATCATCTACAAAAATTTGTTTTTAGATTTCTAACAATTCTTTTTCTTTGAGTGCTGTAACTTGATCGATTTGCGTTGTACATTTATCTGTCAATTTTTGTACGTTTTCTTCCGCTTTTTTTAACTCATCTTCGGTCATTTCTTTATCTTTTTGTAGCTCTTTAAAAATTTGTAATACATCACGGCGAATATTACGTACAGCAACTTTAGCATTTTCAGCCTCACCACGAACTAATTTACCCAGTTCACGCCTACGCTCTTCGGTAAGGGGCGGTAAAGGAACACGAATCGTCGTACCCGCAGTCACTGGATTTAAACCCATACCTGCACCATGAATTGCTTTTTCGATAGGTTGAATCATATTTTTATCCCAAGGCGCAATTGCCAAAGTACGCGCATCCGAAACCGATACATTTGCCACCTGCGACAAAGGCACATCCGAACCATAATAAGGAACTTTTAAATGTTCCAATAAACTAGGATGAGCACGTCCAGTGCGAATTTTATGCAGGTCATTTTTTAATGCATCTAAAGTTTTATTCATCCGCAATTCAGCTTCTTTTAAATGCTGCGTACTCATTTATAGACTCCTTAGATTAATAGTGCTTATCCTATAGAAAATTCCCAAAACTGGCAACTGATTTTGTTGTTTGTGGCAGGATTGCCTCATTGAAAAATTCAGCTTAAGCAACCAAAGTCCCAATAGACTCGCCCATCAAGGCTTGACGTAGATTTCCAGGAATAAATAAATTAAAAACTCGAATAGGAATATGTTGCGCTTTACATTGCTCAAAAGCACCTAAGTCCATAACTGCTAATTTTTTATGAATAACTTCATCAAAAGTTAATGAAGTATAAATTTTTGCCTGAGGATTTTTTTTGGGATCCATATCATAGATCCCATCAACCTTAGTAGCCTTTAACAACATATCCGCTTTAATTTGCATAGCACGCAAACTGGCCGCAGTATCCGTAGTTACAAAAGGATGTCCAGTGCCTGCTGCAAAAATCAAAATTGTTTTTTCATGTAAATATTGCTGCGCAAGCACGGCATCTATCGGCGGACATACCCCTTCAACAGCAAAAGCAGACATAATAGCGACGCGCGCATTCACAGAAAGTAAAGCATCGCGCAAGGCCAAAGCATTGATCATCGTCGCCAACATGCCCATTTGATCTGCAGTCACACGCTCAAGATATCCACTCTGATCTAAACCACCGCGCATAATGTTGCCACCACCGACAACAATAGCAACCTCTCGACCTTGTTGTTGCGCTGCATAAATATCAGCACACATACTTAAGATAAATTGATGGTTTAAAATACCATCACCCGCAAGTGCTTCACCACTCAATTTTAAAAGAAAGCGTCGTGATTGCATGCCCATCCTCAGTATAAAAAAACTATTTGTTAAAATTCCAGTGTTTTGAAGTACGATGGGTACATACCCATCATACTTCAAAACACTAGTTTTTAACTTCTATTTTTGTTGTATAATAAATTTTCTTCGGTTCGCAATAGGCTTGCTATTACGTACCTCAGAAAGTTTATTATACAACAAAACTATTTGTTAAAATTCCAGTGTTTTGAAGTATGATGGGTATATTACGGAGGTCAAAAAGATTGTGCAATAAAAAAATTACTTCAATCCCGCCTGCTGCATAACTTCAGCAACAAAGTCTGTTGCTTGCTTTTCAATACCCTCACCCACTACAAAACGAACGAAACCCATCACCACCGCTTGACGTTGTTTTAATAAGTTAGCAACTGAAATGCTAGGATCTTTGACAAACATCTGCCCTAATAAACTTACTTCTTCTAGATATTTACGTACACGGCCTTCAACCATTTTTGCTACAATGTCTGCAGGCTTACCACTTTCTGCAGCTTGTGCAGCATAAACTTCACGTTCTTTTTGCAGAACTTCTTCTGGTACATCCGCTCCTGAAAGAACCATAGGATTAGCCGCAGCTACGTGCATCGCAAGCTCTCTCGCCAACTCCGCATCACCGCCTTGAAGCTCTACTACAGCACCAATACGACCGCCATGAATATAATATCCCAAAACCCCAGAAGTACTGATCAAATCCATACGGCGAACATTAATGTTTTCACCTAATTTATTGATCAACTCTTTACGCGCATACTCAAGGGTTTCACCTTGAGGCAACTTAACTTCAGCCAGTTCAGCACCTACACAACCACTTTGCAATGCTGTTGCTGCAACCAATTGCGCAAAACGTGTAAAGTTTTCATCGCGGGCCACAAAATCAGTTTCACAATTCACTTCAACCATAGCCAATGCTTTTTTATCAGCAGACTCAGCAATAGCAATTACACCTTCAGCGGCAACACGACTTGCTTTTTTATCTGCTTTTGCTTGACCACTTTTACGCATTTCTTCAACTGCTTTTTCAATATCACCATGCGCAGCAACAAGTGCTTTTTTACACTCCATCATACCCGCGCCGGTACGCTCACGTAATTCTTTTACTAACGCTGCGTCAATATTACTCATATCTATCTCCCTAAAAATTATTTTTTCTTTTTAGCAGCGTCTTTAGCTTTTGGAGCTGCTTTTTTTTCGGTGGTTTTTTTAGCAACTGCTTTTACGGGTTTTTCTGCAGCAGCTTTTGTTTCTTCAATTGCCCCTGCTTTTTTAGTAACACGTTTTTCAGCTTTTTTATCGGCAGCAGCTTCCTCAATTGCATCTTGAAGCACAGCTTTTTCTTCAAGCTTCGCTTTTGCAGGTGTAAGAAGCTCTTCTGAAACTTGAACTACTTCTTCTATTTTACTTTTCACCTTAGTCTTTACTGTAGGTTGCGGCTTAGTAACTTTTTTATCTTTGCTCTCACGCCCTTCGTCTTTTTCATCAACACGATGCTGCTCCTTTGCAACCAAAATTGCGTCAACAACGCCTTTAAGATACAAACGAATCGCACGCGTAGCATCGTCATTGCCCGGAATAACATAATCAATATAGTCAGGATCACTATTAGTATCAACAACACAAACAATAGGAATTCCTAAACGCCGCGCTTCATCAATGGCAATTTTTTCATTCATACTATCAATAATAAATAACGCATCAGGCAAGCCATTCATGTTACGAATACCACCAAAACTTTTTTCTAATTTGATAATCTCGCGCTCACGCATTAAGGCTTCTTTTTTTACCAAACGCTCAAACAGACCTTCATCACGCATTTTTTCAAAATCTTTAAGCCTCTTGATGGATTGACGCACTGTTTTATAATTAGTCAACATTCCACCCAGCCAACGATTACTCACATAAGGCATACCTGCACGTAATGCTTCTTCTTTAATCGCATCTTGCGCAGCTTTTTTGGTACCTACAAATAAGATTTTACCACGTTTAGCTGCAATTTTGCTCAAAAAATTAACAGCATCTTCATAAAGCACCATGGTTTTTTCAAGGTTAATAATATGAATCTTATGACGATCACCATAAATAAAAGGCTTCATCTTGGGATTCCAAAAACGTTTTTGGTGACCAAAGTGCGCACCAGCTTCTAACATTTCGCGCATAGTAATCTTAGACATACTGAATATCTCCTTTAGGGTTAGTGTCTTCCATCTATTCTGCGATACAACCTGTTATGGCACCCTGCATCGGTCAGTTATATAGATGTGCTATTTTAGGGCACCTTGAAAAGTTGATGCTTTCCGAGATACCCTTTAATTAAAACGGCAAGAATACTCTTGCTCGCCAAATTAAGGTGCCTTTTATATCATATAGTCTAACAATACTCAAGGATCCTTTAATGAAAACAATAAAAATCCCTGGAAAGGTCTATCAAGTGGGCGGCAGCATCCGTGACCGCCTCTTAGGCCTGCCCCACCATGAAGCCGACTATGTCGTTATCGGAACCACCCCAGAAGCAATGACTGCCGCTGGCTTCATTCCTGTAGGCAAAAACTTTCCTGTCTTCCTACACCCACAAACTCATGAAGAATATGCCCTAGCCCGTACAGAACGTAAAATTGCTCAAGGCCATCAAGGGTTCGATTTTCATACTGATCCAAAAATAACCATAGAAGAGGATTTAAGCCGACGGGATTTAACCATCAACGCCATTGCTGAAAACGCTCAAGGTGCACGCATAGACCCTTATCAAGGACAAGAAGATCTAAAAAAACGCATTCTACGCCATATCTCACCAGCCTTTATCGAAGATCCACTGCGAATTTTTCGCATAGCGCGCTTTAGGGCGTATCTCGGCAAATTCAATTTCATTATCGCTCCTGAAACCTTAAAACTCATGCAAGACATGGTGAAAGCTCATCTTATCGATGAACTCTCAGACGAACGTATTTGGCAAGAACTAGCAAAAGCTCTTAACACCAGCCATCCAGAATTATTTTTTATTACTTTAAAAGATATCGATGCACTACCCAAACTACTACCCAACTTAACTAACAACGGACTCCAGGCCCTTGCTCGCACACAAAGCATAAGCACCAATCCTTTGGTCTTATTTGCAACAGTTGCTTACGAAGGCCCTTACCTCAAAAAATATCCCAAAGAATATGAAGATTTACATCAACTCATTCGCACGTATCAATCAAAAATTATTCAATTCAAAGAAGAAACAACCACCACACAACTACAACAACTACACGCCTTAGACTTTTTAAGACGCCCGGAGCGAGCCGAACATTTTTTACAAGCCTTGCTTGCCATCACCCAGAATAACAGGACTATTGATTTAATCCGCACTGCGATTCAAGCGTTAACAACCATAAAGCGCGGCAACCTTGCTGAAGAAGCGAAAGCTAAAAAGCAAGATATTAAAACCCACATCCAAGAAACCGAAATACAAGTACTAGCAACCTTCATCGCACAGCAAGGATAACCAAGATTCAGGATAAGGCGCTTCAAAATTAAAAAGCGTACCTTCCCACAAAAATTTTAAATGACGGGCATGCAAAAACATTGTGTGCCCAGAATATTTTTTTACAAACTCACGATTTTTAGCAAAATTTCCATATTTAGCATCGCCAATCACAGGATGCTTAGCGCTCGCTGCATGAATACGGATTTGATGTTGTCGACCCGTGTGTAGATTTGCCTCTAACAAAGTCATATCTTGCATCACTTTTAAAATCTGAAAAGTAGTTAATGATGCTTTGCCCTCAACAGGCACTTCAATTTTATTGAGCGCTTTGGGCCAAACACCAAAAACCCATAGATGATATTTTTTTTGAATCTCATGCTCACGAATCAATGCATGCAATTTTTTCAAAGCACTCGGCTTTTTCGCCAATAACACCAAACCAGAAGTTGCACGATCCAAACGATGCACTAATTCTATAAAAGCCAAATCTTTTCGATAAATTCTTAAAGCTTCAACCAAACCTACGCGCGTATCGCTACCCGCGTGCACCGAAACACCTTCAGGTTTATTAACCACCAAAAAATCCTCGTGCTCAAAAATAACAGCCTGCTGCACCCAAGCATCTTGATCAGCATTTAAGCGCACGACTTCTTGCACCATAACTTCAAGATGCACAGGCGGTACACGAATAATATCACCTAATTCTAAACGACTATCTTGACGCACACGTTTTTGATTAACCCGCACTTCCCCTTTACGAATAAGGCGATAAATATGTGTCTTCGGTATTTTTTTTAAATATCGAATTAAAAAATTATCAACACGTTGCCCTTGCTCGCGCTCAGTAGCAGTAACATAAGTAGTTTTAGTTTTCTGAAGATTCATGAACTTGATACTTAAACATTAAAAAAAATGTAGTAAAACCGCAAAGTGCGGCCAAAATTAACGGCAAGTTTACATTAATGCTTAAAACTTGTCCTACCATCGGCGCCAGAACAGTCCAAGCCAAGCCAAATACTGCACCCGCACCTCCCAAAGCTTTCCCTTGTTCTTGACTGGTAACACTATTTGACATCAATGCAATGATCGCTGTATATCCAAATAATTCAAACATACACGCCGTTAAACTCACCACCACTTGCCAATAAGCATGTAGATATAAACCAGCGCTTAAAAATAAACAGGACATGAACAACATCCCAACTAAATGCATTGCTTTTAAACTCATATGCCTTAACACATAAGGCTGAACCACCAAAACTGATACACAAAAACTAATACC
>JAGVKT010000001.1 GCA_020050355.1 Gammaproteobacteria bacterium
GTTGCATTCTTACCTCTTCATCATCATCGTGTCGCTGTGCGACAGCTATTTTGAGCCTGGATCCTGTGCTGCCTTACGCTACGCTCCAGGCCCACAGGATGACGCCTATGGAGGGGACGGTGCTGTAATTTTAAAAGCTAATCTGCATTCCGACTTTTGATTCACATATATATCTATCTCAACGCTTCCGCAACCAAAGCTTTTTGATGTTCTTCAAAGACATTTGCATAACCCACAGCAGGAGCAGCGTAATCTTCGCGCCCGACATACAGCAACTCACTACCTTTGGGTAAAAGCGCTTGTAAATCTGCGGCAACTTTAAACCACGCGCCTTGATTGCGCGGCTCTTCTTGACACCATACCCATTCTTTAACTTTGGCATAAGGCACAAGCGCCGCTTTCATTTGTTCAACCGGGAACGGATACATTTGTTCTAAACGAATCAAAGCCACCGCATCATTTTTTTGTTCACGCCGCTTGAGTAATAAATCATAATAAACTTTGCCTTGACAGAAGACCACGCGGTTAATTTTTTTTGGTTCTAACTCAGTTTCAGGCAATACATCACAAAACTGTCCTTGGGCCAAATCTTCTAAACTTGAAGCCAACAAAGGATGCCGCAACAAACTCTTAGGCGACATAATAACCAAAGGCTTACGTACCGGACGCAAAGCTTGTCGACGCAATAAATGATAAATTTGCGCGGGCGTTGTAGGCGCACACACTTGCATATTATCGTGTGCACATAATTGCAAAAAACGCTCTAAACGCGCTGAAGAATGCTCTGGCCCACCACCTTCTTGACCATGAGGTAACAACAAAGTTAAACCTGATAAACGCCCCCATTTTTCTTCTGCCGCACTGATGAATTGATCAATCACCACCTGCGCGCCATTCATAAAGTCACCATACTGCGCTTCCCACAGCACCAAGGTTTCCGGGCTGCTTGCTGAATAACCATACTCAAAAGCAAGCACAGCTTCTTCAGATAACAAAGTATCAATCACCACAAATTTCGCTTGCGCACTTGCTACGCTATTAAGAGGCACATAACAAGCATCAGTTTTTTGATCATGCAAAACCACATGCCGATGCGCAAAAGTACCCCGACCTGCATCTTCTCCCGCAAGACGCACATTAATACCACTATGTACCAGCGTGGCATATGCTAAAATTTCTGCATATCCCCAATTAACAGAAGCATCCCCTGCAGTTATTTTTTTACGCGCTTGTAAAGTTTTATCAACTTGCGGCTGCACGCTAAAACCTTCGGGCAATTGATCTAATTTTTGTGCCAACTCTTTTAAAGTTGCCAATGGCAATTTGCTCTCATAAGGAACATGCCAAGATTGATTAAGATAAGGTGACCAATCACTAAGAGCTTTTTTATTTAATTCAGCAGCAACCAAAGGCACAACCGGCTCACCCAACTCCAAAGATTTTTTATAAGCTTGCTGTAGAGTTTCAACCATAGCCGCATCAACCACACCTTCGGCAATTAATTGATCAGCATATATTTTGTACGCAGGCGCTAGAGTTTTAATAGTTTGATACATTAATGGCTGCGTGGCTGCCGGCTCATCTGCTTCATTATGACCGTGACGTCGATAACAAACTAAATCAATAACCACATCGCGCTTGAAAGTATGCCGATAATCCAAAGCTAACTGCGCCACAAACCACAAGGATTCAGGTGCATCCGCATTCACATGAAAAACCGGAATATCAAAACCCTTAGCGATATCGGTACAATAAAAAGTACTGCGCGCATCCAAAGGATGACTGGTAGTAAAACCCACTTGATTGTTAATAACAATATGCACGGCCCCACCATTACGATAACCACGCGTTTGTGACATACTAAAAAGTTCATAGATACAACCTTGACCAGCAAACGCTGCATCTCCATGCGTATGTATCGCAAAAGCTTCATCCTGCGCAGCCACCGAAAATGGCGGCGTGCCAGAAGCCGTAGGCGGCGCAGCACGATTACGTCGATCTTGCCGTGCCCGAACCGAACCTTCAACCACCGGTGAAACAATTTCTAAATGTGATGGATTATAAGCCAAAGCCAAATGCATCATCTCTCCTGAAACTTTTATATCAGAAGAAAAACCATTGTGATACTTAACATCACCACCTATCAAATCGGTACGGTGCTTGCCTTCAAAACCTGCAAACAAATCTCGTGGCGGCATACCCATAACATTCACTAAAACATTTAAACGTCCTCGATGCGCCATAGCGATAGCAATTTCTTTAGTACCCAGCGCACCGGCATCAGCAATAATTTTATCCATCAAAGGTATTAAACCATCGCCACCTTCAAGACCAAAACGTTTTTGGCCTACATAACGCGTGCCTAAATACCTTTCTAAACCATCCGCGGCAATCAAACGCTGCAACAACCATTTTTTTTGTTCATTACTCAAAGGCGCGCGCGGCGCTTCAATTTTGGTTTGCAGCCACGTGAGCACCTCTTGGTTATCAATATAAGCATATTCAAAACCAATAGTGTCACAATATATTTTTTTTAAATCAGCAATAATTTCTTTAAGTGCTTTGGCAGGCATGTTCGGAACGGGCCACGTTTGCTCTAGATCTGCAGCAGTCAAACCATAATAAGCCGGAGCCAATTCTGGCACTTCTGGAGTTGGCATTAAATTTAACGGATCAATATGCGCAGCATAATGACCACGACGACGATAAGCCTGAACCAACTGCACCACTTGATTAAATTTAGCCGCATCTACATTGCTCGCTGCAACACTCATCATCATTCGTGGCTGCTGCGCTAAATTAACAAAAGCCTCACGCACTGCCGAATGCTTTACCTCTGCCTGTGCTTGACCTTGAACCAAAGCATCAAAATAATTACGCCAACTCGGCGCGACATTTTGTGGATTATCAAGATAACGCTCATAGAGCGCTTCAAGATAAGCAGCATTTTCTCCTTCCAGTTGAGAATTTTGCCATAATGCTTCCATAGTACCCATCATTGCTTCCTTTTATTTTTGGGTTATACCGAATTTTTTAACATCAACGACCTTAACTTACCAATGGCCTTGGTAGGATTCAAACCTTTAGGACAAACGTCAACGCAATTCATAATTCCGCGACAACGAAAAAGACTATAAGGATCTTCTAAGTCGCGCAAACGCTCTGCCGTAGCCTGATCACGACTATCGGCCACAAAACGATATGCCTGCAATAATCCTGCCGGACCAATAAATTTGTCAGGATTCCACCAAAAAGACGGACAACTCGTAGTACAACAAGCACACAAAATACATTCATACAAACCATCTAATTTTGCGCGCTCTTCTGGCGATTGCAAACGCTCGCGCGCAGGTGGCGGCTCATCACCAGGCTGTAAATAAGGTTTGACCTGTTCATAATTTTTATAAAACTGCTGCATATCTACCACTAAATCACGAATCACCGGTAAGCCAGGCAATGGTTTCAACACAATAGGCGTTTTTAAAGAAACCACGGGCGTGATACAGGCCAAACGATTTTTGCCATCAATATTCATGCCATCACTACCACAAACCCCTTCAGCACATGAACGGCGAACGCTCAACGTTGGATCCATTTCTTTGATTTTTTCAATCGCACCCAACACCATCATGCTGCTATGCTCAGGCACTTCTAGATAATAACTTTGCATCTTAGGTTTAAGATCCATTTCAGGATCATAACGATAAACTTGAAATTCTATTTTTTGATTGGCCATAATTATTTCCTTATCCATCGCTTTTTTAATAAGTTCGCGCTTTAGGTTGGAATGGCGGAACTTTTTTCGGGCTCATATTCACTTCACGCATCTTCATCGCATCACCCTTCATAAAATAAACAGTATGTTTTAACCACGATTCATCATCACGTTTTGGATAGTCCTCACGACTGTGTGCACCACGGCTTTCGGTGCGATACATTGCTGCAACCGCTGTTGCCATAGCCACAGCCATTAAATTATCCATCTCTAAAGCTTCAATCCTATTAGTATTAAAAATTTTTGTCTTATCCGCCAAGACCGCATGGCTTAAACGTTCGCGCAGAGTTGTTAATTTTTCTAAACCTGCTTTCATATACTGACCCGAACGAAACACTCCAAAATCTTTTTGCATCACCGCTTTCATTTCACTGCGAATAGTCTGAAAATTTTCTGTGCCCGTATTATTTTCCCAGCGCTGCAACCGCGCAGTAGCAACTTCAAGGTCAGCGTCACTATAATCAGGTTTTGCTAAATGTCCTTCATGAATTTCATCAACTACATGAATTCCCGCTGCGCGCCCAAACACCACCAAATCTAATAAAGAGTTACTCCCCAAACGATTAGAACCATGCACAGACACACTCGCGCACTCGCCCACTGCATAAAGACCGGTAACCACTTTATCTTTACCACGACTATCCATAGTCAACACTTGACCATGCATATTGGTAGGAATACCGCCCATCATATAATGGCAAGTAGGCACCACTGGAATAGGTTTTTTTAATGGATCAACATGAGCAAAAGTCATCGATAATTCACGAATGCCAGGCAAACGCTCAGAGATAATTTCAGGCCCTAAATGCGTCAAATCTAATTCTAAATAATCAACACCATCATGATGAAAGCCACGACCTTCACGAATCTCCAGCATACTTGCGCGTGACACCACATCACGAGAAGCAAGGTCTTTAGCATTGGGCGCATAACGCTCCATAAAACGCTCGCCGTCTTTATTACGCAAAACCCCACCTTCACCGCGACAACCCTCGGTCACTAACACTCCAGCACCGGCAATACCCGTCGGATGAAATTGCCAAAATTCTATATCCTGAACCGGCAAGCCCGCACGTAAAGCCATACCAATACCATCACCAGTATTAATATACGCATTGGTCGTTGACTGAAAAATCCTTCCCGCACCACCCGTAGCCAAAATCGTCGCACGCGCCCGAAAAAAAGCACACTCGCCCGTAGCCATACAAATTGCAATCACCCCCGCAATTTCATTATCTTTATTTTTGACCAAATCAATGGCATACCATTCAGTAAAAAAATTAGTTTTAGCTTTTAAATTACCTTGATACAAAGTATGCAACAGCGCATGGCCGGTACGATCCGAAACCGCACACGTACGTTGTGCTACTTTAGAAACATCATATTCACGCGACATACCACCAAAAGCACGCTGATAAATCCGCCCATCTTCTTGACGCGAAAAAGGCATACCCATATGCTCTAATTCATATACAACCTGCGGCGCAATCTCACACATATATTCAATAGCATCTTGGTCGCCAATATAATCCGAACCTTTAACAGTATCATACATATGCCAACGCCAATCATCTGGATGCGCATTACTCAATGCAGCAGCCATGCCGCCTTGCGCAGAAACAGTATGCGAACGCGTAGGAAATACTTTAGTAATCACCGCCGTATTCAAACCTGAACCACCCAATTGCAAAGCCGCGCGTAAGCCAGCACCGCCCGCACCTACAATAATTGCATCAAATTCATATTTTGGAATCATCAATTTAGCTCCACAAAATTAAAATACCCGCAACAAAATAAGCCACCAAAGCTAACACCATAAACACCGCTAAAGTCCCACGCAAAAATTTACAAGTCACATAGTCGGTCAATACTGTCCAAATACCCACCCAACAATGCGCAACCAAAGCTAACAAAGCAATGATCGTAAATAATTTCATAGAATTACGATGAAACAATGCGTACCAATCTACATACTGCAAAGGATGATGACCAACCACATAGCCCACAATCAACAAAAGGTAACACGCCAAAACCACAGCAGACACGCGTTGCACAAACCAATCTTTTAAGCCATTTTTTGTTAATGAAGTAATTTGTATTAGCATATGATCCACACTCCTATCAACACAGCGCCAATAGCCGCTAACACTAAAACCACAATGCTCGCATTCCGTCCTGAAATTTTTTCTTCTACATGCCCAAGATCCATCAGTAAATGTTTAAAACCTGCAACCAGATGATAAAAAGTAGCCGAAGCCACCAACCACATCAAAAAACCCATCCACGGAGAACCCATAAAAACTTTAATCAACAAAAATTCTTGCGGCGACACTAACGAAGCATGGAGCAACCACAACACAAAAGGAATCAACAAAAAAACAAGCACGCCTGAAATACGATGCAAAATACTTGTCACAGCGATCAGAGGAAAACGATACTTCATAATATCAAACAAATGAATATTGTGCGGGCCTTTAATCATCAACAACTCCTTCAAAAATGACCCCAGAATTTTAACACAAAAAGCATAGAATATGACAGCAAAATTTCACTGTTTGTTCCCGTTAGCATGAAGGCCATACTGTAGGGGCGTAGCTTGCTACACTACTGTCCGGAGAAAATGGCAACATAAGTTTTTGGCGCACTTAAGGTCATCAAGAGATTAATTTAAAGAGTGAATCAAAAGCCGAGATTAGGGTGATAGCATTCATAACCCTCTCTA
>JAGVKT010000117.1 GCA_020050355.1 Gammaproteobacteria bacterium
TCCTTCTTCATGTTCATGCCTTTGCCGTGCCGGGCGTAGCAAGCTACGCCCCTACAGCATGGCCTTCGATTTTGGAATAAACAGTGAAACTTTTACGTTAATTTTTTTCCATAACTTCGCATCTTGAATTGCGTTTGGTATATAGCCTTATTAATTCTGACAAAGCCAGTTTTTAAAGTTAGGGTCATCTATAGAATAGCCTACTCTTCCTTCTGCTTTTCCTATCATTCCTTTTCTAATGAGCTTTTTAATTGTACCCTGTATCATTGGCACAGACAGCTCTTGCAGCGCAAGCTTTATAGCAAGGCGCTCTCTCATTTTCTTAGAAAAAATATGCTGAGACCCACCAGCCAATTCTTTCAGGATCACTTGCTCTAAAACCGAAAAATTCTGCCATTTATCCTCAAACTCGCGATTACCAAAAATTTCAGTAACAAGCTCCTGTTTTGCCTGGGTGATGCCTAAGCCAGGATTTAAGGCCATTCTTTCAACTAACCCGCGTGCAAGTAAAGGCACTTTATGCAGCTCAGTAAAAGCCTTCCAAAGCTCTTGTTGATTAAGCTTTCTTTGGGTAACCATTTTAAAAACCTGGCACAAGTGATCTGTAAAGCCTTTGTCTAATTCCGGAAAAACAAGGTTTTGGCCAAAGTGGAAAAATGGTGCTTTAGCTTCAGAAAACATTTTGCGAAGACCCGCTTGTGACGATCCAGTAAAAATAACTTTTAGATTGTCTTTGTACATATCCAAAGCCGTTCTGAAGCCTGCGATAAAGGTATCATTCTTTTTATTATTGGCTAGGGCCTGGACTTCATCCATGAGCAATAAGGCTTTCTGCCTTTTTGCCAAACGATCAAGCAATTCTTTAATACCGCTCTCAATTTTGGATTGATTATTAAACTCTATACCCGCATTAACTTTACTTACTCCTGCACTCACCTTTGTAACTGCCTTAACAGCGTTTTTAACCTTGGTCATAACGCCTTGAGTATTAATAAATTGCTCTAAGGCTTGTTTAAATTTGGCTGTTGGGTCATCGGCGGCATCAAGAAAGCTAAAATAAAACACATTCCAGCCTTTTGCTTCAGCAAGTGGCTGAATGTCTTTGCGTAAAAATTCTGTTTTACCCATTCTGCGAGGAGCAAAAAAGATAAAAGAAGAAGAGAGGCCGCTTTCAAAGACTGAAAGAATCTGTGCTGCAAGCTCTGCTCTTGGGTAATGCCAAGGATCTTTTTTTTGCACATTATCCACAATTATTTGCTTTATGGATAATTATACACTTAATGTATAATTATGTCTAATTAAGGTATTTTGCAGTGTGCTTGATATATCCATTTAGACCTGAGCCCCGGAATTTCCCTTGCTAACTTAGGCACCAAATACCCTGGCAAATGTTGCATCATTTGCCATAAGAGTTCCTGAGCCTCGCTGAGCGCGACTTCAAAATGCGCTGTATAATTTTCTCGATCTAATAAATGCAAATAATAAGGCAAAACGTTTGCTCGGAACAGTTGCTGACTTAAATCAATTAATGCCTGTGCATTATCATTCACACCCTTTAATAGCACGCTTTGATTTAATAAATGGATCGAATGCTTCCGTAATAAAGCCAATGCCGAAAAAACTTCTTCATTTAATTCTTGCGCATGGTTGGAGTGAATCACGATGACTTTGTTTAAACGGCTTTGCTGCATTAATTTTAAGAAACCTTCATCAATTCTAGCAGGTAATACAACAGGGATGCGTGTATGAATACGCAATGTTTGAATATGCTCTATTTCATTTAATGGCAAAATTAATTTTGCTAAAACCTCATCATTTAAAGTAAGTGGATCACCGCCACTTAAAATTATTTCTGAAATGCTTGGATCATTTTTACAATAATCTACAATTCTTGCGACATTTTTTGCATGCAGTATATTTTCTTGATAAGAAAAATTACGCCGAAAACAATAACGACAGTTTATTGCACAAGCGCCACTTAATATTAATAATACTCGACCATAATATTTATGCAGAAGACCAGGAATGTGATTGACCGAAGTTTCTTTTAATACATTGGCTGTAAAATCTTGTGGTTGTTGTTTTAATTCTAAATGCCAAGGAACAATTTGTTTTAATAAAGGATCATTAAGATCCCCATGCTTAATACGTTGTAAAAAAGAGAGTGGCAATCTTAAAGGAAATAGCGCTGTAGCTTTTTTTGCTTGAGGTAAAAATTCTTTAGGCAATGCTAATAATTCCCATAAAATTTCTACGTCATTAATTAGTGATTTTAATTGTTTTTTCCATAATTTTGTCATGACAAATTTTCTTTACTATTTAGCATTTTTGCCTATTGTAGCTTATTTTAAGTATTAAAGTTAGCATTTTAAAAAATATGCTCACAAACTCACCTTGCCCATAAAAAAATCTACTTAAAAACTAAACAAACACATTATTTTAAGCGTTGTATTTCTTGATTTGCAGTTGGTATATGCCTAGAATGATGAACAAAGTATTTAAGGAATAATTATGTCTCAATACCAACATCTCTTATTAGCTATTAATATTTATGAAAATTGCGATGCCTTATTTGAAGAAGCAAAGCGCCTACAAAATTTATATCAAGCGCGTTTAAGCATTATTCACGTAACGCCGCATATTACTTCTTTGCCTTATGCAGATGAATTTGAACACACGATGAAAGAACAAGAGCATCAGCGTTTACTTGAACTCAAAATTAAATATAAATTAGAAAATGATGAGATCTTCACTAGCGAAGGAAATCCCAAGCGTGAAATTACTTCCCTCGCCGAAAAAATTAATGCTGATTTAATTATCACGGGCAGTCACGGACGCCATGGTTTGGAACTTGCTTTAGGCTCGACTGCTAATGGTATTTTACATTTGGCCCGTTGCGATGTTTTAACTTTACGCTTAAATGATGAAGGGCAACATCTTGTTGCTCCGCCCTACAAAAATATTCTTTGGGCCACTGATCTTCAAGGCGATAATAGCACTGTAATGCAAGTAGCAAAAGCAATAACAACACAAGATAAAGCAACTTTGCACGCTATCTATGTGGTCGCTGATGTGGCAAGCCTCGGATATTACCCTACTATTGAAATCGATTTAAAAAGTCTGGCAGAAGAAAAATTAAAAGCGCTCATTAATAAAGAAAATATTCCTGTTGCGCCCGACCAAGCAAAAGTAGAAATTGGCTTTCCGAAACAAGAAATTTTGGAATTTGCTCAGCAGATTAATGCTGATCTGATTGTCGTAGGCAGTCATGGCAGAAGCGGTTTAGGGGCTGCACTTCTGGGCTCAACAGCTAACTCTATATTACATGGCGCTAAATGTGATGTTCTGGTGGTACGTGTCTAGTGAGAGGGGAATTTTTTTGTGCCACATAAAAAAGCACTCATCTGCATATTATTTTTAGCGACCTCTTTTAGATCGTATGCGGAAGATGAAACCAATCCTGAAAACTTGCTGTCACAATATATTAGTCCAGGCAATGTTCAGACCAATAAAGAATTATACAACCCTAATTTAAGCAGCGCAGATTATCATAATGCACTGATCCATGCTTTAGGATGGATTGATGATCCTAATGGTGCTTCTTTGCGCTGCCAAAAATGCGGCGGTTATTATGATGAAAGTTATTTTCCTCAACCTTCTAACTTAAGTTTTGCTGAAGCGCCAACCACTATCAAAGCAAACCCACCTATTAGTTATAAAATTAATGGCCAAATAGTTTTTGATAATGGTGTCGCTATTCAACAACCGGGCCGAGTATTATATGCTACGAATGCAACAATTACTCCTAACTTAAAAACTGGAAAGCTCGATGCTATTTCTGCTGATAATGGTGCACGGCTGGAGCTTCCAGGACAGCTTTTATTAGCGAAATCTATCAATGCGGATTTAGTAGATCACCATGCAGAAATGGATCAGGTTAATTATCTTTTTAAAGTAGGGGATACTTCGCCTTATTTTAATGCTGATAAAGAAACCTATGATCCTATATTCTCTGGCTTTGCTCACGGTAGCGCTAACTCTGCAAAACAATTGAATGCCCATCAATTTAGCCTTAAAGATGCAACTTATAGCACCTGTGCTCCCACCGGCGGCACATGGGAATTAGAAGCCAGTACTATTAATCTTGATAAAACTACGGGAGAAGGCCAGGCCTACAACATGATATTTAAAATACATGGCGTGCCTCTTTTTTATTTACCTTATTTTGATTTCCCTATTAATACTGAACGCAAATCTGGATTCTTATATGGAACCATTTCGCCTAAGGCTCCAAATAATGGCGGTGCTTTTATTTCTATCCCTTATTATTTTAACCTTGCGCCTAACTATGATGACACGTTTACGCCAAATATTTATACCAAGCGCGGCGTTCTGTTTACAGACACCTTTAGATATCTAACGCCTACGAGCTCGGGTAATATTGGTGGGCAGTTTATTCCATCTGACCAACAATATAATTTTCAAAATCGCTATAGCTATGCGGTTAATGATGCGACCAACTTTAGCGATAGCTGGTCGGGTAAAATTAATTATAATGCGGTGAGCGATCAAGATTTTTTATCCGATTTTAGCTTACAAAATTTATTTGGCGCTAATCAAATTTTATTGAATCGTTCGGCAAATTTAAATTACCAAAACTTACATTGGAATGTGCAAGGTTTATTACAATCATACCAAATTATTAATCCAACTTTGATTACGGTCAACCGCCCCTATCAAGAATTGCCTGCGCTTAATGCTACAGCACAATATCCCAATATTTTGGGTCCACTCAACTTTAGTTTAGATACAAGCTATGTAGATTTCCAAAAATCTGCCGCAAGTAATTTTGAGGTTAGCCCTGTTAACGGCCAACGTACTAATCTAGAGCCTACACTGGCATTACCGTTGACGGCCTCCTATGGTTATGTGACGCCGGCAGTAACTTTAGACAGTACTTATTACAGCTTAACTAACAATGTAGCTAATGGCTTTTCTGAATCCAATCCCTCGATTAATGTTCCTATTTTTGATGTGGATACTAGTCTATATTTTGACAGACCATTGCAATTAGGAGGTAAATCTTATACACAAACCATCGCGCCCCGATTGTTTTACTTGTATGTTCCTTATCAAAATCAAAATAATATTCCGATTTTTGATACTAGCATTAATACTTTTGATTATGGCCAATTGTTTAGCACCAACCGTTTTACAGGCTTAGACCGCATTGGGGATGCTAATCAACTTAGCTACGCTTTAACCACGCAGATTAATAATTCCAAAGGTGATCAACTATTAAATGCAGGCCTGGGAGAAATCTATTATTTCTCAAACAGAAAAGTTTCTTTATGTCAGAATAGCCCTGGAGCTCCCAATCCTTGTATCACCACCGAAAATCCATTTTACAACAAACACTTTTCTGATGTTGCCGGATTTTTTGATTATCATTTTAATCCTGCCTGGTCGTTTGATTGGGGGATTACTTACAATCCCAATATTAATTTGGTGGATTCGCAAAACTACGCCTTACAATATATTCCCAACTCCTTGGATGTTTTTAATATTGGCTATCAAACCAATCACCAAAACTATAGCCTTTTGAGCACACAACAACTTTTGGCAGGTACCGCAGCGCCGATTTCTTCTGTCATTAACGGCTCTTTTGTTTATGGCCTTAATCCTACTTGGGCGCTTATCGGCAGCATTAATTACTCTATTCAAAATAATGGCGTTATTAATCAATTTGTAGGTATTCAATATAGCGCCTGTTGCTGGGCCATTCGCTTGCTTGATTATAAATATGTTACTAATAGCAACCCCAACACCCCTGATGTACTCACTGGTCCAACGGATCGTGTTTATATGGTACAATTCCTCTTAAAAGGTTTAGGTAGTACGGGTGGTCAAGGTAGTACCTTGCTTGGTACTATTCCCGGTTATACCAATCAATTAGGGTTTTAATATGTTACGTGCTGTACAGATTTTTTTTGTCTTTTTATGGTGTTTCAGCAATTTTGTTTTTGCGGACGGTGCTTCACAATCACCACAAACTTCGACGCAAGGTCAGTTTATAAATGGCGCAGTGGCTATTGTTAATACTGATGTCATTACTGCACAAGAACTTAGCGATGCTACCGATCAGGCTATTGACCAGGCCAAGACGCAAAACTTAACCCTTCCTGATCGTATCACCATTGAGCGGCAAGTTTTGCAAGGCCTCATCATGCAAAAAATAGCCTTAGAGCTCGCAAAGCTTAATAATATTACTGTGAGCGATGATCAAGTTAATGCGGCAATTCAACAAATTGCTGCTCAACATCAAGTAACTGTTACTCAAATGTATCAAAAGCTGCATGCGAACGGTGTTAACCTAACCGGCTTTAAAAACAATGTGCGCAATCAAATCATTATTCAAAAACTAGAACAAGCTGCTGTGGGCAGCTCTATCATCATTACGCCCAATGAGATTGATAATTATCTTGCAAATCAATCCAGAACCGAAAACGCTAATACGCAATATCATATTGAACATATTTTAATTGCTTTGCCCTCTAACCCTACTGCCAATGATTATGCCACTATTAAGCAAAAGGCGGAGAGTGTTCTTGCTAAGATCAATGGAGGTATGTCCTTTTCTCAAGCG
Organism: Gammaproteobacteria bacterium; assembly: GCA_020050355.1. GTDB lineage: Bacteria > Pseudomonadota > Gammaproteobacteria > Francisellales > CACEW01 > CAIQBE01. The sequence goes on from JAGVKT010000117.1 coordinate 6,647, forward strand.
GCAATGACTTATTCTGATAGTTCAGATGCTTTAAATGGTGGTGATTTAGGATATAGAACCTTAGCTAATGTGCCTGCAGTTTTTTTACCGACGATTACTACGATGCAAATAGGGCAGGTGAGTGGCTTAATTTCTTCTGACAGCGGTTACAATATTATTAAATTACTTGATAAAAAAGGCGGAGCACCTGAGCAGGCGCATTACATTACCGAATATCATGTACAAGCAATCCTGATTAAAACCAGCCCTATTATGTCTGATGCGCAGGCTCAAGCGCAACTCATGCGCTTGCGTGAAGATATTTCAAATGGTGCTTCTTTTGCAAAACTTGCAGAAGCAAACTCGCAAGATCCTTTATCTAATCAAAATGGTGGAGATATGGGATGGATTAGTCTTACTGACATTAATTCAGTTCTTGCTACGCAAATTAAAGCTCTTGGTGTTAATACTTTGAGCGTGCCATTCCAAACTACTGATGGCTGGTATTTAATTAAAGTTTTAGGTACTAAACAAGTCAATGATACGACCAACTATGAGCGCGAACAGGCAAAACAAGCTTTGTTCATGATGAAAGCAAATGAAGCTTTGCAATCCTGGCAATCCTTGATTCGCGGCGGCTCTTACATTAAGATTTTGGACCCTAACTTAGCCTTACCTAATTCATGAAGGTATTATCCCCTAATTTTCCTCGACCTAAAAAAAGTTTTGGCCAAAATTTTTTACATGATCGCCATGTTATTCACAAAATTATTGAGGTGATTCAACCCAAGCCTGATGATTTTATGGTAGAAATTGGCCCGGGCCGCGGTGCGCTTACTTTGCCACTTCTAGATAGGTTAAACCAACTTTACGCAATTGAATTAGATCGAGACTTAATCGCGCTATTAGAAGCGCAGGGCCTCAATAAATTACATCTTTTAGGACAAGATGTGCTTAGTGTTGATTGGGCACGCTTAGCTTTGTGTATACCTGAAAAAAAAATGCGCATCGTAGGGAATCTTCCTTATAATATTTCTACACCTATTTTATTTCAGCTACTGGCGCATAAAGATTTGATTCAAGATATGTATTTTATGTTGCAAAAAGAAGTTGTTGCACGTATTTGTGCTGCACCTAATTCTAAGACTTATGGTCGCCTTTCAGTCATGATCCAAGTGAATTGTGAAGCAGTTCCTTTGCTTACTATTCAACCAGGTGCATTTACTCCAGCACCGCAAGTTGACTCTATGATTTTACAATTAAAACCCTATGCGAGCCCTAAATATCATTTATCTAACCCAGAGCGTTTCGCTGAGATCGTCAAACTCGCCTTTCAAAGTCGTCGGAAGACGCTCAAAAATGCTCTGAAAGGATTTCCAGATCTCATCCTTCCTGAAGCTTTCAAAAATAAACGCGCTGAACAGCTTTATGTCTCTGATTTTGTTGAACTCTCTCAAAGTTCATGAATTTGCATACATTATTTGCATACTATTTTATCTAGATAAAAAACATATACTCTTGTTTTTCAATGTATGTTTTAATACTCCTGTACATGATCATAGTCCAGTGTTTAATAAAACATAAGGAAAAGGGAGTCACTGTATGAATGAGTTAATGACCAAATATATTAATGCGTATAGCACAGCTGAAGGGTGTGAAACACAAAAAGTAAAACATATTTTAATGTTTTATTCGCACCAATGGGATTGGACCTCACAGGGTGCGCTTATTGCGGACTTAATTGATGATCAAAACATTACCGCAGGCGATATTATTGAATTCTTAGAAAATACTTATGCTGCCGAAGGGGGTAACAAAGAATTCAGTAGCGCTATTAAAGCCATGAAACTTTGCCTTCAAAAAGCGAAGATGCATGGAGCTAAAGCGCTCAACAAAGACTATTTAAACGCACTTGAAGATATTAGTGGGAATGAAGAAGATCTTGAAAGCAATAATTCTTTTGTTCCTAACTTCACCGACTTCCTTAAACACCAGACTCTCTCTCATTAAGGAAGATGCAAAGACGAGCGATAAAGGGATGCCTCTATCGCAGTTGGCGGCCATGGATGGCCGCTTTTTTTTTTAAATTCTTTTTGCTCAAAAGCAATTTTATGATGAAATTCGTAATTAAATTTGCTTTTTTATGGTGATAAGATGCTTTTTCGCAATCACCTTAAAGATACTTCAACAAGGCAATCAAGTATTGCACGCTATTGGTGATTGCCAGCTGCTCAGGGTTTTCTGGGATAGTGTACCCTTGTAATTCATTCTTGCTCACTGTATCGCTAATGCCACGAATGACCAGACAAGGCGTTTTAAATACCCAGCATACCTGCATAAAGGATGCGCCCTCCATTTCAATTGCAGTAGCGTGGTTGGATGTTAAATTGCTTATAACGCTTTTTGGATCAGGAAAATCATCTGACGTTGCAATTTCCCCTATTACCTCATTAAAATCTTTTATTTTGATGTTTCTAGCAATCTGTATAAGCGCAGGATCTGCTTTGAAAATAGCAGGTGTTTGTTGCCCGGTAAGGGGGTTTATATTCTCCAAGCGTTGAATTTTGGTAGTTGGATGACTGAAATCACGCTCTACCGGATAAACAGCCTGGCCAATGACTACACTTCCTATAACAGCATTCTTAGTTACTTCCCCTGCGATGCCTACCAAAAAAATTATTTTGGGATGAAAGTGAGCGATGAGCTGCGTGGTCACGATAGCTGTATTTACCTTGCCTATTCCTGAAAAAACCTGGATGACTTGTTTTCCTTCTAAAGTACCCAAAGTATAAGTAATCTGCTCTATTTTTATGGTTTTTTTATTGGTCATCAGATTTAGTATAGGACTCCCCTCAGGAGGCATTGGATTGACAATAGCGATGAGCGCGCTCTGCTGTGGCTGAGCGTTAGCTACGGCAGAAAAAAATAAACCAAGGGCTGATATTATAAAAGTTAAAAAAAATATTCTTGCTTTTGATAAACATCTTTGCATCTTTACGAATGAGCACAGTAAGAGCATTGTTAGACTTAGTTAGAAGCTTTAGAGTTTTTTAATAAGTTCGGAAATTATTCCCACAGCGATAAGCAATAAAATGACCTTACCACTAATACCTAATCCCCAACTATTAATTTTTTGCCAGGCGATGTTCATTGGATTTGAAATTTTTCCTGGAGGGGGTGGAGGAACAATTTTTGTTGCTGCTGGTTTTGAAGCATTGGTTGTGGTTTTACTGGCAGACAATTTTTTGGTTGCAGTTTTAGTTGTTTCAACTGTGGCTGCTTTTTCTTTTATGGTCGGCTTTGCCATCACAGGTCTTGCTGGGCCTGATGCTGTGGCATCGAGCGTTTCAATTGCTTGAAGCTCTGCTCTGGCTATTAGGTCTTTTTCTGTCATACGAAGTTCTCAGTTTTAACTAAGTATTGCCTGGCATGTGGGATTGCCCTCATGTAATTGCACAATCACATCCATCTGCGTGAAATGAATATCCGCATCTTTGCCTTGATATTGTGGAATACAAGTACTTACGACATTTTGACCGGTACCGTCATTTTTGATAATGGAATAATTTATAATATATTCAGGGTTTAAATTTGCGGTATGTTGTGCGCTACAGCCGTACCAGGTTGCTCCTGAACCTCCTGTTAACCAATATTGCTGTGCCTTAAAAGCGTATTTATTATTGCTCGCGGCGCATAGATTTGGCACATTACTAGTAATAGCAGCAGTGCCCAAAAAATACCCTTGTCTTTGTCCCATCCCATAAGGGTTGCTAGCACATGCCGTAAGCATCATGGCTAACAATGCAAGCCTTAAAAAGTTCCACATGTTTGTGTTTCCCCTTGTTAAATTAATATTACCGCTCCTTTAAATAAAATGCAAAAATCTTTGTATGGTTATTTTGACTTGCTCATCAAGGTCGTTTGCTTCACTATCAAACCATACTATATCAGAAAAAGCACGTAACCAAGTGAGTTGTCGCTTCGCATATTGCCGGGTAGCGATCACGATGCGCTCTAATAACTCGGTGGTACTCATTGTAGCCTCAGCTTGATCTAAATATTCCCAAATCTGCCGATAGCCTACAGCTCTTATGGATGCTAGCTTTAGTGATAGATCACCACGCGCTTTCAGCGCTTTTACCTCGTCAATAAATCCTTGTTCTAACATGCGCTTACAACGTTTTAGTATACGCGCATGTAAAATTTTACGATCCAGAGGCGCAATTGCCAAGGCGAGAATATTTAAATCTTCTTTACGGGTAGCACTTTGTAATTTTGATAGCGGCTCCTGAACTAAATAATAAACTTCCAAAGCGCGCTCGATTCTTTGTTTGTCCGTAGGTTTAATTTTCGCGGCTGCGGCTGGATCTAGCTGTTGTAATTTTTGATGGAGATATGGCCAGCCATGTATTTGTGCCTCTGACTCAATGGCTGCGCGCACTTTTGCATCACGCTCAGGTAATGATGCTATACCATTTTTCAACGCATTGAAATAAAGCATCGTCCCGCCGACAAACAAAGGGATTTTTTTACGTTGATATATTTCTGCTATTAATCGCTGCGCGTCTTGAACAAACCGACCTGCTGAATAATGCTCATGAGGATCTAAAATATCAATGAGATGATGAGGTGCCTGCTGTAATTCTATGAGAGAGGGTTTGGCGGTGCCAATATCCATGCCACGATAAATCATTGCTGAATCAACGCTGATAATTTCCAGTGGCAATACTTGTACCAGTTTTATTGCAAGTTGCGTTTTGCCGCTAGCGGTAGGGCCCATTAAGAAAATACAATTTTTCATAAGGCCTGTATATCATCTTCGAGTAGTTTTAGTTGCTTATCCCATGCGGTATCTGCTTTTTCTGTGGTCAGGGTTACATGGCCCAATTTTCTTCCAGGCCGTGCCTCTTTGCCATAATCATAATAGTGCGCTTCTGGAAAGTACGCTAAAATTTTTTGTTTTTGTGGCAGTGTACCAATAAAGTTTAACATCGCTGCAGTATGATGAAACTTAGGTTGTATCAGAGGTCGATTTAAGATACTTAATAAATGTAAGTGAAATTGTGATAGCGTCGCTGCATCTAAAGTAAGATGTCCAGAATTATGCACCCGTGGCGCAATTTCATTGGCATATAACTGCCCCGCCTTTACAAAAAACTCAAAGGCCAATACGCCTACATACTCTAGATGATCAAAGAGTTTTTGCATATATTGTTCTGCTTGTTGTTGTAATGCCCTATCTTGATAGGGTGCTATAGATTTTCGTAGAATGCCCGCTCTATGGGTATTGCGAATTAAAGGATAAAAGACGCTCTCACCGCTGAGATTGCGCGCTCCAATTAGCGACACCTCAAAATCAAAAGGTAAAAAGCCTTCTAAAATGGTGGCTTGATTGCCTAAGCTATGCCATGCTGCGCTTAAATCTGCTGTTGTCTGAATACGCGCCTGGCCTTTACCATCGTATCCAAAACGGCGCGTCTTTAAGATGGCATTCTCGTTAAACTGCTGCCAATATTTATTAAGCATTGCCTCATTATCAATGGGAACAAAAGGTACCGTTGGAATGTTGCAGGCGACAAACATTTGCTTTTCGAAAAGCCGATCTTGGCTTTTTTTTAAAGCGTTTATTCCAGGATACACGGGTTTAAATTGTTGTAAAAATTCTAATTTTTGGGTATCGATATTTTCATTTTCAAGGGTAATTACATCAACACTGCGCGCAAATTTTTCTAAGCATTGCTCACTGCCGTCATCAAGTAAAATCGGGCTCATTAAGCTTGCAGGCTCGTCTTTATGGTCACATAAACATAATGTTTTAATATCTAAAGACTTGGCAGCGTGTGCCAAAAGTTGTGCAAGTTGTCCGCCCCCTAAAATACCAACACTCACAGTGGCTCCTTTATAATTTTTGTTTTAAAACTTGCGCGGTTTGCTCCGCACGAAATTTTTTTAAGCGTTTTTCAATTTTCGGATCTGCTAATGCTAAAATACCCACAGCCAATAAAGCTGCATTTGCAGCACCTGCAGTCCCAATCGCTAAAGTCCCTACGGGAATACCCTTGGGCATTTGTGCGATCGAAAGTAAAGAATCTAAGCCCTTTAGGGTTTTTGATTCTACCGGGACTCCTAAAATCGGTAAGTGTGTTTTCGCTGCTAACATTCCTGGCAAATGTGCTGCACCACCTGCACCAGCAATAATGACTTGAATGCCCCGCTTCGCTGCACCTTCGGCATAAGCATATAATTTATCTGGTGTACGATGTGCTGAAACAATCTCCGCCTCGTAATCTATGTCGAGCTGATCGAGCATTTGTGCGGCGTGTTGCATGGTTTCCCAATCAGAAGTTGAACCCATTACGATGCCAATTACAGGTGTTGCCATAAGACACTCCTTATTTTCTTAAAAATTAATGTGCAAATACTCGTAACCCAGTGAAAGCCATCGTTATGCCATGCTTATTGCACGCATCGATAATTTCTTGATCACGCACTGATCCTCCGGGTTGGATAATAGTAGTAATCGGGGTTTTGGCAATAAGCTCTATATTATCTTTAAATGGGAAAAACGCATCTGAAGCTAACACCGCATCTTTTAAATGGCCGTGGCTTTTTTTAACTGCTAATTCTAAGGCATCAATTCGCGATACTTGCCCTGCGCCTAGACCTAGGCTTACACCATTTTTAGTGATTGCAATCGCATTGGACTTTAGATGTTTCACGACTTTCCAGGCAAATAATAATTCATGCATCATCGCTTCTGTTGGGCGTTGTTCGGTCACTACTTTTAGATCACCCACACTGATGTGACTTTGATCGATGCTTTGAATTAATACACCACCTGAAATAGTTTTAATCTGCCATGGATTATTAATTTTATCCCACTCTTCAATTTGGATCACACGTAAATTAGGTTTTTTGGCCAAGATTTCGAGCGCGTTTTCATCATAACCAGGAGCGATAATGACCTCCATAAAAATGCTAGCAACCTCTTCTGCGATGGTGCTGGTACAAATATGATTGAGGGCAATAATGCCACCAAAGGCTGACTTACTATCGGCGGCAAAAGCTTTTTTATAAGCTTCATCAATATGCGCGGCAACTGCAACTCCACAAGGGTTAGCATGTTTTACAATTACGCAAGCGGCTTCGGTAAATTCTCGTACGCATTGCAATGCTGCTTCAGCATCCACTAAATTATTATATGAGAGCGCTTTACCTTGTAATACTTGGGCTTGCGCCAGGCCATATCCTTGTGGGTTTTGAAATAACGCGGCTTCTTGTTGCGGGTTTTCGCCATAACGTAATTTTTCTAAGCGCAAAAAATTTAATGTGAGCTCATCTTCTTCCAAAATATTTTGTGCGGATTCTGGTTCTTTTACTGTGGTATTTAAATATTCATAAATATAGGCATCATAAGTGCTGGTATGATGAAACGCTTTGGTGGCTAAAGCCTTACGTGTTTCAAAGTTAATGCCTCCTTGTTGGAGCTCGCGTATTATACTGTCATAATCTTTAGGATCCACAACAATATTCACCCAGCCCATATTTTTTGCTGCTGCACGAATCATTGCAGGGCCACCAATATCGATATTTTCAACTGCTGTTTCAAAATCACAACCTTGTTGGGTCACTTCGATAAAAGGGTAGAGATTTACTACCACTAAATCAATCCATGGAATCTCATGCGTATCTGCTTCTTTTTGATGCTGATCGCGTAGGCCTAAAATACCTCCGTGAATTTTTGGATGCAGCGTTTTAACGCGGCCGTCCATGATTTCAGGAAATCCGGTAATTTGTGCGACCCGTTGGTGTGATATCCCTGCTTCATGTAAAACTCTTGAGGTCCCGCCTGTTGAAATAATTTCAATATTCAACGCCTGGAGCTGTTCAGCAAATTCGATGAGGTTAGTTTTATCCGATACTGAAATTAAAGCTCGTTTTATTTTAAGTTTTTCTTGGTTCATCCTTGCTCCTGTTGTGAATTAATGTGATCGCTTCTATCAATGCGCTTCCTTCTAATGCTTGTACGCGTTGTTTTAAAAGTTCTGGTGTATCTGTTGCCAAGACCTTACAACGTTTTTGTACTATAACCTCGCCACCATCAACGATGTCTGTAACAAAATGAACCGAACATCCTGACTCAAGCTCGTGCGCACTCAATACTGCTTGATGCACTGCAAGGTCCATTAAACCTTGATGCTTGGGCAAGAGCGATGGGTGAACGTTAATTATTCTCCCGTTAAAGGCCTGGATAAATTGTGGCGATAAGATACGCATGTAGCCTATTAAAACAATCAAATCAACGCGATAATTTTGTAATAATGTTAATAAACGTTGATCGTAGGCTGTGCGTGTTTCTTTTGTTTTTATGGGGAGCGCTTGTGCTGCTAAATTAAAATTTTTGGCCTTATCTAAAATACCTGCTTGTTCTTTGTTGCTAACAACCACGGCAATTTCTGCCGCCAAAGTTTTTGTGCGGATCGCTTCCACAATGGGGATAAGATTGGTTCCGCGCGTTGAACCTAAAATTGCCAATTGAATGGGTTTCATAAATAAGCTAAATTCCTTTGCGTCACAGTATTCATATGCTTGATGCGCTCATTGATTAAGGCTTTTGTGCCAATATCACTTCGATGAAACACTGGACCTTTGATATGTGTAAGTACGTTTTCTACATGAGCGGAGGCTTCTGGGATGTTTGCTGCTAGCGCTACTACCGCTAAGGCGCGTGAACCTAATAATTTTAAACCATGCACATCTTCCGTTATTGAAGCATAAAAATAACTTGCTTCGCTTGGTAAAGTTCCAAGGTCAATATATTCATCTTTAAGGGGGTGATCTGGGTAACCCTCGGGAACTATATATTTACATACTGATGCTTGCTTTTTAAATTGGATATTGATTGATGCTAATTGTTGCTTGAGCATCGCCAGACTGATTTTTAATAAATCTGTTTCTAGTAAACTTAATAAATTGATTACTTCAGGATCCCCAAAACGCGCATTGAACTCAATAACTTTTACACCCTGGCGTGTGGCCATAAAACTACCGTATACGATGCCGATATATGTGTCATTCACTTCTATTGCTAATGCCTTAATGGTTGCTTCGCTTATCATCAGCGCAGCGGCAACATCTTCTTGGCTTACAAACGGCAAGAGACCATTAGCATCGGTATAAACGCCCATACCACCGGTATTGGGCCCTTGATCATTATTAAAAGCGCGTTTATGATCATGCAAAATCGGCATAGGCACCAAAGTCTTGCCATCACAAAAACATAACAACGAAAATTCACTTCCTACTAATTTTTCTTCTAACACAAAACCTTGGCCGGCATTAAGAATTTCTTGGCAATAATTTAATGCTGCTGTGTGTGAAGTTAAATGCTCACCTGAAAGCTTTACGCCTTTACCACCCATGAGCCCATCCGCTTTGACAACATATTCTGCCCCTAAATTTTCTAGATAAGCCGCAGCGCCTTCAATGTTGTCAAAATATTTAAAATTCACAGCACCTGGTAACTGGTATTTTTTTTGTAGTTGGCGGGTAAATCCTTTACTGGTTTCTAATTGTGCCAATGCTTTTTTAGGGCCGATTACTGGAATATCAATTTGCCATAACGCATCAGCAACCCCTTCTGCTAAAGGAGCTTCAGGCCCAATCCAAGTAAAATTAATAGCATGCTTTTGGGCATAGGCTTGAATCGCTTTTAGATCTTTGCAGGAAATAAGCGCAATTTCTTCTGCCAGTTTTTTAATTCCAGGATTAATATGCGTGCCAATATTAAAGATTTTCACATCGGCTTTTTTTAAAGCTTGGATGAGAATGTGCTCGCGCGCTCCTGACCCTATTACTAAAATGTTCATTTGTTTAACCTTATACGCCCTGGGGTTTTCCTGCACCATAGCAGCCGCTTAAGCATGCCATGCATAATTCTTTTATTTCCGCTTGATCTTGTAACACTGCTTCTTTTAAATCGCCAAGTGTCTGATACATTAATACATCTACATCAAGAGCTTGTGCAATGCTGGCTTCATCAGGATATTGATTTGCAATGAGCTCGCTCTTCGTGGGGATGTGAATCCCATAATAACAAGGAAATTTTACCGGTGGGCACGCAGAAACTAAATACACTTCTTTGGCGCCGGCATCTCGTACCATTTTTACGATTTCTCTACTGGTGGTCCCGCGCACGATACTGTCATCTAATAATAAAACTTTTTTATCTTTTAATTCGGCTACTTGTGGACGCAACTTTGTGCGCACTGATTTAAGGCGTTTCTCGGGCGTCGGCATAATGAAGGTTCGACCAATAAAAACATTTTTATAAAGGCCTTCTGAATAACGCGCGCCCAATTCTCTTGCAAAAGCGAGTGCTGGCGTATTTGAAGTGAATGGAATCGGAACAACCACATCAGGAATAATCTCAGGATGTTTAGCCTTCCACGCTTTTGCAAGATTTTGTCCCATACGTAAGCGTGAATGATAAACGCTAATACCATTCATGATCGCATCTGGGCGTGCAAAATAAACATATTCAAAGACGCAAGGCGTATATTCTTTTTTATTAAGAATTTTGCGAAAAATTTGCCCTTCCATATCAATAAACACAACTTCGCCAGGCGCAATATCCCCTGCGGTTTCAAAACCTAAACTGTAAAAAGGAATATCTTCTGAGGCAAATATATAATCGGTTTTACCATGGTCGCTAGCGCGCGCGCCCATTACCAAGGGCCGGATTCCGTGTGGATCACGAAAAACTACCATGCCCATGCCTACAATGCTGGTGATAATAGAATAAGCGCCGGTTGCTAATTCAAAAATTTTATTGACGGCAGTACAAATGTGTTTAAAGAATTCTTTAGAAGACTGAGCCTGCGGATGTTCAGCCAAGAAGGTTGCAAAGTAATGCATTAATATTTCGGAATCGCTTAAGCTATTTAAATAACGCCGTTCTTCTTTGAGCAGCTCTTTTAACTCTTGATAATTGGCGATATTGCCGTTATGAATTAAGCCAATGCCGTAAGGAAAAGTAGTCGTGAGTGGCTGTGCCTCTGCCAACGTATGGCCGCCTGAAGTTGGATAACGTAAATGTGCTAAACCCATATTACCTTTTAATTCCTGCATGTCGTGTGGCTGAAATACCTCGCTGGCGCGACCACGACCAATTTTAATGTGCATGCGTTCATCGCAGGTTAAAATTCCGGCTGTATCCTGGCCGCGATGTTGTAGATGGATCAAGCTTTCATAAAGTTCAGTAGCTACATTTTTTTGACTGAATATTCCAACAATGCCGCACATAAATATTTCCTCATTAACTTAGAAGCTGATTAGCACTTTGCAAAGACCAGTGTTCTTCTTTTATGGTCATCCCAGTAATACGCTCATATAACATTAAGTATCGTTGGCTCACTTCATCAATCAGCTCTGCCGGAGCCTCGGGCAGCACCGCATCTTCATAGGGATTACTGTGCGCCTTGTACCACAAGCGGATGAGTTCTTTATCAAAACTTTTAGGCTCACGTTGCGATTGCATGGCTGCTAACCAATCGGTGTGATCCCAATAGCGGCTGGAATCTGAAGTATGCAGTTCATCGATCAATAATAATTTACCTTGTTCATCAAGTCCAAACTCATATTTGGTATCTACTAAAATTAAGCCCTTGGCTAATAATAATTCACTCGCAAAATTAAATAGCTTGAGCGCAGCGCTCGACATTTGTTGCCATAGCGCTGGTGTTAACTGTGGAATGTGCGCAAGATCTTTTAGCGCCAAAGGTCGATCATGCTCTTTATCTTTACTGGTCGGTGTTAAAATTGGTGCTGGCAAGCGGGAGTTTTTGGACAATTTATCCGGGAGTATCGTACCAAAAAATTCTCTTTGCCCCTCGCTATATAAAGTCCAGAGCGCAGTATTGGTTGAGCCGGTGATATAACCACGAACCACCATTTCAATTGCTAGCGGCGTACATTTTTTTACAATCATCGCCGGTGGTGCAGGAATTTTTAATACATGGTTGGCAATAATGTGTTCTGTGCGCGCAAACCACCATGCGGATAATTGATTTAATAATACGCCCTTATGTGGGATCAATGCAATCGCTCGATCAAAAGCGCTTAAACGATCTGTGCTGATTAATAAAAGTTTTTCACCAAGATCATAAATATCGCGGACTTTACCACTATATTTAGGCCAAGGAAAATGCGTGTCTTTAAGGCAGGTCTGCCCATAAACATCTTGGAAAATTAATTCTTGCATAATCACTCTTGGTGCTGATTTATTAATTCAAATCCCACATGCGATAAGGGATTTCCAAAAATAGGTTTGCGTTCTAAGGCTGCAAGAATCTTGGGCATGGCCGCATCTTCAGCGTTGATGACCCAAACTATTTCTCTTGTGACCTTTTTGATTTCAGGAAGTTTTAACTCGTGTTGTAATAGGTCTTGTTTATGGAGTGCTACTTCATCTTCAAGAGGTTGAATGATAAAGATTTTTTTACCCTGTGCTGTTATTTGTGGAAGCGTAAGTAAATATTCTTTTTTGCGATTAAAAATAAAATCGCTGGCGCTAATCTTGCTTGCTAATTCAGAAAGATTACTTGCTTTTTGCCCCTCAATTTGCCAATGCGTATAACGCTTTAAGCTTAAGGCTAAGCCTTGCGCTTGCAAGCTGCTTTCTAAAGATAATGCTTCATTGTCATGAATATTTAAACCTACCCAAAAGTGTAGTGCTTGTTCGGTAACTTCATAGGGTTTAAAGCTGAGCTTAGGTACTTGATAATTTAAATTTGTGCTCGTAGTTAAAGGTCTTTTGCCATTTTTTTCCCAACGAATTAAATATGTTTTTAAAGCTAAAAACAATGGATCACCCGAAGGAGTGCGCTCTGGATGCGGCATTAACGCTAAAATATTTCCTTGCGCATTGCTTATGCCTGCAAGATTAAAAGCTGCGCCATTTGGATTCACTGGAAATTCCGAACGGATATTGCCCTCATCATCGCAGTAATAATAAAAAACTGCGGCGGTTTTTTTAAGTGCAGCATAAAGTGCTTCGGAGAGCATAAAGCGTCCTTCACCATGAGCTGCAGGAATATGCATCGGAACATTCGCTAAAGCCTCACTTGAAAAAGCGTTTTCGAGATTCACGTGGCTCGCTTTAATGTTAATCCATGCATTATAAAAACCGGTGCCTACTAATTTATTATTCAAAATACGTTTATTGTGTGTGAGCGCGATAGCCACTTCGTTGTTGGCTAATCCTGGAACCAAGCCACTTTCAACCAATATTTGTGCGCCATTACAAATGCCTAAGATTGCTTTACCGGTTTTTGCTTCTTCTTTTAAGATGGCCATCAATGGGTCCATAGAAGCGATCAAACCTGAACGCACGCGATCTTCGTATGAAAATCCCCCTATTAAGATATACGCCGCAAATTCTTTAAGTTTTTCAGCGTTTACGTTCCATAAAATTGCTTCGCTTTCTAGGCCTGCGCGTTTTAATGCTAATGCGGTTTCACGCTCACAATTGGATCCAGGAAACTGAATAATCGCTACTTTCATTTAAGCATGACCTTAGATTCACCTTGAACCACGGTGCCTATTTCGTAAAGATTAAACTCCATAAATTGTGATCTAATTTTTTGTTTGATGTCAGTTACTGCTGCTGCCTCAACAATTAAGACATAGCCTACGCCCATGTTAAAAGTACGATAGGCTTCTTCGCGAGTTAATTTTCCTAAATTCACTAACGCTTTAAAGATCGGTAGAATTGGCCAGGAGCCTAAATTGATTTCAACAGCACAATGCTTTGGTAAAATCCGCGGTATATTTTCGAGTAAGCCTCCGCCCGTAATATGGGCCATTCCATGAATAGGCAAATTTTGTTTTAATAACTCTAATACGGGCAAAGTATAGTTTAGGTGCGGTGCTAATAAAGTATCACCTACCTTGCCTTTAAAATCGCTGATGACTTCATTCACATTCCAACCGGCAACTTCAAAACAAAGTTTACGCGCCAGTGAATAACCGTTCGTGTGTAACCCGCTAGAAGCAAAGCCCAGAATCTTATCTCCGGGTTTAATTTCTTTACCGGTAATGACTTTATCTTTTTCTACTACGCCGGTAATGATTCCTACAACGTCATATTCATTTCCTGCATAAACGCCTGGCATTTCGGCGGTTTCACCGCCTAACAGAGCAACATTTACTGCTTTAGCTGCACGCGAGATGCTATCAACAATTGCGACTACTTCATCGGGTTTAATTTTACTACCGCCGATATAATCAAGGAGGGTGAGCGGTTTTGCGCCGCACACAATGATGTCGTTACAAGTAGAACTTAATAAATCAAAACCTAAATTTTCATACTTACCCATCATGCTCGCGATGACTGGTTTGGTTCCTAAGCCATCTATGCTTTGCACTAATACCGGATGGATGTATTCCGTAAATAAAGGGCGCAAATCATAAAGCCCAGCGAAGCCTCCTAGTTCACTTAAAACATTGGCATTATACGTTGCTTGTACGCCTGCTTTGATGCGTTTGACCACCTCATTGCCCGCATCTATATCTACGCCTGCACTTTTATAATCAATCATAAATTAATTCCTTTTAGCTCTTAAACCCTCTAGCCATGCTTGTTTTGCTGTTAGCAAATCTATGTTTATGTCGTTATCAAATATTAATTTTTGGGTAGGCTCGGTCGTGCCTATTTCTGCAAAATACACCTGAAAATCTTGCAAAATTTTTATAACCGCTGCTGCATTTTCAGGTGCTGCTTCGATAATAAATCCGCCAGTTTGCGTAAATAAGCGTTTTGCTAATTCAAGTGTTCCAGGAATATTGACTTTAAAACCAATATTATTTTTGAAACTCATCAGCGCAAGTGCAATGACGACACCGCCTTCAGCAATACATTGACAAGCATTTAATAATTTCGCTGTTGCTAAGGCATTGATGGCATAAATTTCTTGAGCTACGTTAGCGCTGGGTTTAGGAATATTTTTTCCAAGTACGTCAAATAATTGATAATAAGTGCTACCACCACATTCATCGAGGCGTGCTCCGATCATAATAATTTTTGAAGTTGTTTTTTTAAAATCTGGCGTTAATGCGACGCTTGCATCATCTATAGTGCCAAGACAGCTTACGATCGGGCTTGCAGGTATTTCTTGATTTTTAGATTCATTATACAAAGAAACATTGCCGCTGATGATGGGTGTGGGAGCCTCTTTATAATCTTTTAGTGGCACAGCCATACAAGCTTCTCTTAAGCCTCGAATAGCATCAATGATTTCTTGCATTACCGCGGGTTTTTCTGGATTACCAAAACATAAGCAATCGGTGAGTGCTTGGGGTGCAGCTCCTGTCGATGCAACTTTGCGCATCGCGTCGATCACTGCATTATAGGCTGTCCAATAAGCATCGATTTTGCCATAACGTGGATTTGCGGCTGTTGCTAAAACTACGCCTACTTTTTGAATTTCTGGAGGATAACTTTCATCGTTAAAAGGTGTTAATACTGCTGCTGTAGCCATACCTCGCTCGATCAAGGTGCGGCCCTGAACTTGTTTGTCATAGCATTCAAAAATAGGTTGTCGTGAAGCGATGTTCTCATGTGCAAGCAAACGTAATATAGTTTCTGTCAATGAATGCGCAGCTAATTTAGGCTCGCTTAAAGACTTTATTGCTGTCTGATGCGGACGATCATAGAGAATGCCACTGGTTACATCTTTAGCTTTTGCATCGACAATGATCTCGCCATGGTAAGACACTACAAAGCGCTGGTCTTTGCGGATCTTTCCGATAAGGCTTGCGCTTGCTCCAGGAGACACCCGTGGTAGCGCAAAGGTTTCGTTATAATGTTTCAAAATAATCGGCGTCAATTCAGCAGGTACTGCCCATAAATAACGCTCTTGTGTTTCGGCGCAGAGAATCACTTGTGGTAATAAATTTTTCATGGCCACATGAACTTTTTCTAAAAATACTTCGCAGCCAAAGCCGCCGGCATCAGCAATTTCGACGGTAGCGCAAGAAATTCCTCCTGCACCCAAATCTTTAAAAGCCACTTTATTAATTAAATTTTTTTCTTGTAAATATTTAAATAAAGCATAATTGGCTTTTAATAAATGCCGCCCTAAAAAAGCGTTCGGCTCTTGCACCGCGCCTTTGTTGGTTTCAAGATCTTCTTCATTTAAAGTTAAGGATGAAAAACTAGCGCCGCCAAAGCCACTGTTATCAGTGGGCTTGCCAACTAAAATCAATTCATAATTTTCGCCACCTTGCGGCACATATGAATGAATTAAATGATCTTCGCGTACCAAACCAATGGTAACCACTGTCACTAAGCAATTATCCTGATAAGCGCTATCGTAATAAACATCACCCGCAATATTCGGAATTCCTAAAGGATTCCCGTAACCAGCAATACCCGCAACTACGCCTTCATCGATAAAATGCGTACGTGGGTCGCTTAAGTCGCCAAAACGTAAACAATCCGCCACGCCAATTACTTCAGCACCCATACAGCAAACATCACGTACATTACCACCTACGCCAGTTGCAGCACCTTCATAAGGAACGATCTGGGATGGGTGATTATGGGACTCGTGGCTAATCACCACACCGTAACGTAAACCTTTTGCATCAGTCGCTACTGCGACTACGCCCGCATCTTCTCGGGGGCCCAAGATTACGTTAGGTGCATCGGTCGGTAAAGTTTTAAGATGAATGCGTGTGCTTTTATAAGAACAATGCTCAGAACCTTGAATTGACCAAAGCACGCATTCTGCAAGGGTAGGCGGGCGTCCTAAGAGTTCTTGTATTTTTATTGCTTCTTCAACTTTAAGGGTAAGTCGATGCTCGGTCAGAATTTTTTGAATTTCAGCTAGAGATCGTTTTTTAAAATCAAAATTTGGATTAACAACCGCTTTCATTTATACTCATTTAAGCAACGTGCTTTTATGCGGCCTTATTATAGCTGAATTTCACTATTTACGCTAGCATTAAACGCGGGTGGTGGATTTAATTATGATGCAACGTGTAGTTCCCACTGAAAAATAATATGTCTTAAAATAAGGCTTTGCCAGAAGATTAAAAAATATTTTTCGCGATGTTTTTTTCGTGACGTTCTAAATTGTTTTATGGTTTCCCAGCAGTTGACTTTGCTAGAAAAGGTTTTGTCAGATTGGCAGTAGATTGGGCTTCTAATAAATACACTGATATAAATGAGCGTCGATTTGTCCCTCGCGAGATAGATATTAATATGACATCAGATTATGTAGCAAAATACATGCGTGGAGTAGCGCCTCGACCCATTAAAATGGCTGCAACGATCCACCCCCAGATGCCCGATAATTTAAGCGTGCTGGACTTTATGCCACAGCAATATGTCCCTTACCATAAAAATGTGGTGCTATTTACAGGTGGATGGGCCTTTAAATTTATTCCTCTGTTTGGTAAAGTTTGTGCGGAGCTCGCAGTATATGGTGAAACATCTCATGACATCAGCGAATTCTCTATTTATCGGAAAGGAATCATTAAATAACTCTGGAGAATGTTTGTGGCTAACACAGAAAAAAATAGATTTTTTATTTTTACTATCTCTATTTTATTTATCTTATTATATGGATCAGGATTCGTAGGAGCAAAACTAGGTTTTGCTTATGCAAAACCACTTGTGTTTTTAACCTTACGATTTGCTATCTCAGCCCTATTACTTCTTCTCATCGCTTTGATTGTTAAAGCAAAATGGCCTTCTTGGCGGGAAGCGTTTCATATTGGAGTGGCAGGTCTATTTTTAGTAAGCCTGTTTTCTATCGGAACCTGGGTTTCAATGGATTTGGGCGTGCCGCCCGCCGTCTCAGCGCTGATTATTGCTTTACAGCCACTTTCCGTCGCAATCGCTTCACATTTTGTATTGAAAAAATCCGTCAATGCTTCTCAGTGGATGGGTTTGGCGTTGGGATTGCTAGGTGTGGCGCTAGTAGTGAGTAAAAATACTTCATTTAACATGACATACCTAACTGGAATATTTATGTCTTTTCTTGGATTGCTTGGTCTAACGATAGGCAATCTTTATCAGAAAAAATTTTGCTCAAATATGAATATTTTTACTGGTGGCATCATCCAGTCACTTGCCTCTGGAATCGTTTGCGCTGTCGGAGCGTTATTATTCGAACCTTTAACCGTGCACTGGACAGGACAGTTCATGTTTGCATTGTTTTGGATGAGCGTCGTGATTTCCATTGGTGCAATCAGCTTCCTTTATATTCTGATCAGCCAGGGAGAAAGCCATAAAGTCGCCAGTTTATTTTATCTGGTTCCAGTTGCCACAGCCATCATTGCCTATTTAGTGTTTAAAACCATGCTGAGCCCAATAGAACTGGCTGGTATGCTCATTGCGGTATTGGGTGTAGGATTGGTAAACGTCAAACTTCCCTTTAAGAATAAATCGTTAAAAACTGTTTCAAAGGAATCAAATTAATATGAAAATCTTGGTTGTGGGTGGTACGGGTGCAGTTGGGCGCGCCGTAGTGGCTGAACTAAAATCTCGACATGAAATTATTGTTGCAGGATCAAAAAGTGGAGAAATAAAGGTTGATATCACTTCCAACGATTCCATAGAAAATGCTTATCAACAAGTAGGTAATCTGGATGCGGTGGTGGTGACGGCAGGTAAAACTCACTTTGGTCCGCTTTCTGAGATGACAGAAGCACAATTTGCTCTTGGTATACAAAACAAACTCATGGGACAAATTAATGTGGTATTGAAAGGTCTAAAGTATTTAAACTTCAAAGGTTCTTTTACATTAACCGCTGGTATTTTAAATCATGACCCAGTGCTAATGGGCATCAACGCAGCGGTTGCAAACGGAGGGATTGAGGGTTTTGTAAAAAGCGCCGCTCTGGATTTGCCAAACTCGTTACGAATTAACGTAGTAAGCCCTACAGTGCTAAGTGAATCCATGCCCAAATATGGGCCTTATTTTAAAGGTTTTTTGCCTGTCTCAGCTCAGGAAGTTGCTCTAGCTTATGCTAAAAGCGTTGAAGGGGGACAAACTGGCCAGATTTACCGTGTGGGATATGTAGTTTAAAAAGGAGAACCACTATACCCATTGTACTTAAAAATGCGAATTTTTTAGTGCGATTTTTTTCTGTTTAATAAACCTTCTTCGCTGCGCAATAGGCTTGCTATTACTTAGCTCCTCAATAATTTATTAAAAAAAACTCTTTGTAAAAATTCCTATATCTTGAAACAAGGAAGGTATAGCGTGTAAATCTGTGTTAAAGCTGTGGATAAACCGGGGATGATCGCAGGCAAAAAAATTATCCCAAATTCGTCCAGGAGTTATTAGCAGGTTATCCACAAGATAACAAAGCTTTCGCGCTTAACAAATTTATGGGATAGAATAGATATCCACAATAAAAGCTGCCCTTTATAGTAATAATGAATTTAAAAGAATATATTCTTATTAATTTAGAAGTGATGGATCATGTGAGTCAAGAATTAAGTGTTTTTTTAAAAAAAGCACCTAAACCTTTTTTTGTTTTTTTAGAAGGTGATCTTGGAGTAGGCAAAACTACTTTTGTGCAAAGTGTACTTAAAAATTTAGGTATCAAAGAGCGTGTGAAGAGCCCTACTTATACTTTGATTGAACAATATAACACTACAGAATTTTTAATTTATCATTTAGATTTGTATCGTTTGCAAGACGCGCGTGAGTTAGAAAACTTAGGTATAACCGATTTGTTTATCGAACCTGCATTATTTTTTATTGAATGGCCGAAACAGCTCAATTTTTATGGTATTGAACCACATTTGTCAATGAAATTTACGCTTAGTCCTGAGGGGGGCCGCCATCTAAGTTTAGCTAGTTCAGCTGTACGTTTTAAATAAGGATTGCCTATGCATCATCCCATTAAAATTTTACCGACTTTGTTGGCGAATCAAATTGCTGCAGGGGAAGTGGTTGAACGTCCGGCTTCAATCGTTAAAGAGTTGCTAGAAAACAGCATCGACGCTGGCGCTGATGAGATCATTATTCGAATTGAAGAGGGTGGCATCAAAAATATTAGCATTAGTGATAATGGTAAAGGCATTCCTAAAGAGGAATTATTATTGGCCATTATGCCGCACGCTACCAGCAAAATTTATTCTCTAGATGATTTAGAAAACTTAAATACCATGGGCTTTCGCGGAGAAGCGTTGGCAAGTATAAGCAGTGTGTCACGTTTTGCGTTAAAGTCGCGCTTTAACGATCATCCGGTTGCATACATCTTAGAGTTTGAAGGTAAAGGTGAAGCGCCTAAAATTGCACCAACACAACTTAATCGTGGTACGACTATTATTGTGCGGGATTTGTTTTTTAATACGCCAGCGCGGCGTAAATTCTTAAAAAGCCCCAATACTGAATTTCGCCATATTGAAGAAATGGTGCGGCGTATTTCATTAAGTTATCCAGAGATTAGTTTTACTTTATATCATCAAGATAAGCTTATTTTAAAGCTGCCTAAAGCGCTTGATGAAGTAATGCAACGTGAGCGTTTACGGCAGATTTGTGGGATAAGTTTTGTAAATAATATGTTACGTGTTGATCAAGGCGCTACAGGGTTGCATTGTCATGGCTTTATTGGCAAGCCTACTTTGATGCGCGCTAGTACTGATCTGCAATATGTTTATGTTAATGGCCGTGCCGTAAAAGATAAATTTATTACTCATGCAATTAAGCAGGCCTACAAAGATGTATTGTATGGAGATAAACATCCGGCTTTAGTTTTATTTTTGGATATTGATCCGCAGCAAGTTGATGTGAATGTGCATCCGACCAAGAACGAAGTTCGCTTTCGTGATGGGCGATTGGTGCATGACTTTATTGTGATGAGCATTGAAAAAACGCTTGCCGGGGTTGCGCTTTTGGGGACGCGCAAAGAAGAAATTTTAAATGTTGTTCCTGTACAAGGGCACGAAGATTCAAGGCTTCATGCTGGATATTCAGAGAATTTTTTTTCAAAATCTTCAGCACCTAGTCAAAATGAATTAAATTTATATCAAGAATTTATAAGTGCGCCGCAAGAAATTAATTTGGCGCAAGTAACGCCGACGCATACCGCATTGGCTGAGATGCCTGTGCCTGCTGCACGTTTTGGTCACGCGTTAGCACAAGTGCATTATATTTTTATTTTGGCAGAAGTGGCGGATGGTTTGATTCTTGTGGATGCTCACGCAGCGCATGAACGTGTGCTTTATGAACGCTTAAAAAATACTTGGCGCGAAGTTGCGCTTGCTACTCAAGTATTGTTAGTGCCGCAGAGCGTAATGATGGGAAATTTTGCTAAGCAAACATTGATGGAGCATGCAGCGCTTTTGGCCGAACTTGGATTTATTATCGATGAACTCACTGAAGAATCCATTGTCGTTCGTGAGGTTCCGGTAGTTTTGGCGCAGGCGGATTTGAGTCGCTTTTTTAATGGTTTGGTTCATGATTTTGAATTATTAGGCGCCAGTACTTCTAAAGAAGATTATTTAGATCAAATATTAGCAGAGATTGCCTGCCATAGTGCCATCCAGGCAGGACAGAGCTTGACTTTGAGCCAAATGAACCAACTGTTACAAGATATGGAGTATACACCGAGGATTGATCAATGTAATCATGGTCGTCCAACTTGGAAGAAATGGTCTAAATCTGAATTAGATCAATTATTTTTACGTGGGCGTTGATTGTATATCAAACAAACTTCTATATTTAATCTTAAAATTTATTTTGATTAAAAAATTATTTATTTTATTAATTTTAATTGATTAAATTTGCGAATAATATTATAATTATATAAAAATAACTTGTGATTGGAAATGATGATGGCAGCAGCAGCGGGGGGAGCGGGCGCTGGCGCAGGCGCTGGTGCGGCGGGAGCAGAAGTGTCCACAGCAGATGGGCCACCTACATTAGCAGAATCAAAATTTATCAGAGCTTATCATCAGTTGCATTATTTAGCAGGCCTTATTTTGCAAAGAAAAGATATCCTTACAGAAAAAAAATGCCGCATCGATAGAATTATCTGCAAATTGCTATGTGAATTATTAAATGTCGGAGTAGTTCCTACGTCAGCTCTAAGAGCAGCTTGTTCACCTGATAGTTTTTTTGCTGATTCTGTTTTTGAGGTGGATGAGATGTGTAGAGACTTTAAATTTGCAGTTAAAAATTTTTTTGAAATTTATCCCGATACATATATTGGGAATAAGCATTTTGATACTACCTGTGGTCGAAAGTTGTCTGCTTTTTCTTGCGAAGATTTACCTTTGGTGTTACTTAAAGAAGATCTAGATATTTTGGGAGCAGCATGGGGTGAATATTATATAAACTTAGTGGATAAGAAAATAGTTGATGGGGTCGATACTTTAAAAAGTTTGGAGAAGTTTGCAAGTGCAATTGCTGGGAGTCCAAATATTATTGGTCTATCTGGACAATTATTTTTACTTTTATTTAGTGATTCTAGCAGCGCTGATGAAAGCGATAATTTTTCTGCTTTTCGGAAAAAGCTTAACATGGCAATAGAGGAAATTCATGGATTATTTTTAGAAAATGACGCTGATTTTATGCGTGCTTTAAAAAATAAAGATTTTTCGGAATTAATGCGTTCGACTTATTCTTTATTGTTACTACTTGCGGCTACTTTAAAAGTAGATTTTGAACCCTGCCCGCCTCTTGAAAGAATATTTTATTTACGAGTAGGAACTTTTTGTTTTGATGGAAAATCGTTAATGCAGGCTTTTATTAGAAAGCAAGTTCATCGTAGAGAAGCACCAGTAGCAGATGGAAGCACTGCTACTGCGGGAGCTTTCTTTGATCCTTTGTTTCAAGCATTAGATTCATTTGCAGCAATGTTCCATAGATAAATTTTTTGCCAATTTATATTCAAAACTTTCGAAACTCCTTGACAAATAAAGCCTTGGGCTTTATGATTTCAGGCCTTGTGCGCCCGTAGCTCAGCTGGATAGAGTACCTGGCTACGAACCAGGCGGTCGGGAGTTCGAATCTCTCCGGGCGCACCAAATTTTTTGGTTGTTTTCTCAAGGAGAACAAAATCCTATGAGTCTTGAAGTATCCGGAAAACAGCGCGATTTTGATAAACTATCAAAAATTCCTGTTAAGATTGAAGCGACGCTTCATCATGAGCGGCAGCGCTTGCCGAAGTGGTTGTATATCGATCTTCCTAAAGCCACTGAGGCGTCTCAAGTCCAGCGTATCAAAAATATGTTGCGTGAAAAAAATCTGCATTCAGTGTGCGAAGAAGCCTCTTGCCCTAACTTGGTTGAATGTTTTAGTAAGGGTGCAGCAACGTATATGATTATGGGCGATAAATGTACGCGTCGCTGTAGCTTTTGTGATGTGGCCCATGGTAAGCCAGATGCTTTAGATCAAGATGAGCCTAAAAATTTGGCTTTGACAGTCAAGGCGATGAATTTAAAGTATGTGGTGATTACCTCGGTAGATCGTGATGATTTGCGCGATGGTGGGGCACAGCATTTTGCCGCGTGTATTAGAGAAGTCCGCGCTTTGAATCCTGACATTAAAATTGAAATATTGGTTCCGGATTTTCGAGGTAAAAATAAATTGCCTTTGGCTTTAGAAGCGCTTTCTTTAGAGCCTCCTGATGTTTTTAATCATAACATTGAAACGGTTCCAAGCCTTTATAAAATGGCTCGTGCCGGCTCTGATTATGCATGGTCCTTACGTTTGTTAAAAGAATATAAAGCGCGTAATCCACATATTCATACAAAATCAGGATTAATGTTAGGTTTGGGTGAGACCGATACAGAGGTACTGCAAACGCTTAAAGACTTACGTGCACATGATGTAGAAATGCTTACTATTGGCCAATATCTCCAACCCAGTGCTTATCATCTTAAAGTACAACGTTACGTTGCGCCTGAAGCGTTTAAAGAGCTAGGAGCGCTTGCTAAACACTTAGGTTTTAAAAAAGTTGCCAGTGGCCCCCATGTTCGTTCCTCTTATTTTGCAGAAGAACAAACAGAAAACGATTTGCTTTAAGCAATTTTCAGATGAAAATTTTTGAGTTTAATCTATTTTTTTGGGTTCTAATACCATTTCGTACTTGAAGTACGATGGCTATAGTACAAGCATTAAATAGAAAACATGAAGAATAATTTTACCAATTTCCCAAAGTGCTCATAAAAAAAAGATAAGCAGCACATTGCTTTTTCATGCTAATTTATTGAATTTCATATGTTATTTTAAAAAATGAGCTTAAACAAGAAAATGCCTTGAAGGGGAATAGCAGGCAAATTTCCAAAATTTTTACGTATCATCATTATTTAATTATTTGATTTTTCAATTAATTCCATAAATTTCTTAAATATATTCTTTATATTTAAATAATTTTAATATATAATTAATCTGTTATTAATAATTTAAAAAGAGATTTAAAATGAGCGAGGTTCGAGTTCCTTTTCCAAATGCGACTGTGGATCCAGAAGTCTTGGAGGCCCAACTTTTCGATGCTGTGGAAAGAGGGGATACAGAGGGCTTGTTACGTTTTTTACGAGCTGGCGTTAATCCAAGTAGCATACTAAATAGTACTGGTGAAACGCCTTTATTTTATGCAGTTAGAAGTGGGAGCATAGAAGCAGTGGAGCTGCTATTAGTTTTTGGTGCGGATCCAAGTATACGGAATCTTCACGGTGAGACTGCAAGGAGCATTGCTGCAGCAACTAATCCTGCCCTATTTGGATTTTTTGAAAATAGAAGTATCAGCACTGCGGATAGAAATGCATTTCGAGGAATCACAACAACAGTAACTTCAATGATAAGAGAAATATGTGCTTATTTTAGAACATCAGTGCCTAGGCTTACTGAAGAAGCTGCGCGTACCGTACCGGAAGGAACCACTATTATCGGACCCACTGTGGCAGCTCCTTTTGCCACAGTATCAGGAAATATACCGAGCAATGTTCATGTGCATCATGCTCCTGCTTCAATAGCAAGAGAGGAAGGTATTGCAGATGATCCTGTGCTAGTTGTATAAAGTATTTAGTAAAATAAATGATGCCAATTTCCTGCAGTAATAACGCGCACAGGTGCTTCAGGATAGTGATCTATAAAGGCTTTGGGTGGAGAAAATGATTTTCGATGTGGAGTCCATTTAAACTCAAACCCGGTTAAGGCATTATTACGTTCTTCTAGATAACCAATTTTTTGACGGTCATGTGTGCGCCAAAAATGAATGTTTGGATGATGGCCCTGCACATTCAGGAATTTAAGGCGTTCAACCACGCAGAAATTTTCCCATAGGCCATCAACATCGGGGTGGCGATCAAGAGTTTCGAAGGTATTGAGTAAGGCATTACGAAAGCCTAGGTCATAAAAATAATATTTAGTTTTTTTGTTAAGTTCACGTTTGAAATTGCGTGAGAAGCTTGGTGCTTTTATGAGCACCAGTGTTTTTTCGAGAATTTCTAAAAAGCGCTCGACCGTACTTCTGCTGAAATCAAGTGTTGCAGCCAACTCATGCACTGAAAGTTCATTGCCTAGATTTACCGCTAGGATTTTTAAGAGTTCTGCCATTTTGCTGGCATTTTTGAGGCTTTCAAATTGTAGTAGGTCTTTGTAGAGAAATTTTTCGCTGCAGGCCATTAAGATTTCTTTGCGTTCTGAATCTGAAGTGGCGCTAACTACTCCAGGGCAGAGGCCAAAGCGTAAAAAATCTCCTAGACGGTCATTAAGATCTTTTTGGTCATAGTGACCTTGAAGTTCATTTAATGACACGGAGTGGAGCATGAAGTGGACGTAGGGTTTTTGTAATGTAGTTTCAGGTGGTTCTGGAATTTCGATAGTGCTCGAAGCGCTAGCAATGATCTGTAAATCGGGGTATTCACGATGCAGGCCTTGCAATAGGGGGCCTATATTTTCTATACCTTCAGCATCATCAAATACAGCCAAGCGATGGTTACCTATGAGCTTTTTTATCTCTGTGAGATTATTAGTTTGTAAAGCTGTGCGTACGTGATGGCGTAAACAAGAAAAATAAGCTTCCTCTTGGTGATTGGCTCGCAGTACCTGTTTACATAAGGTGGTTTTACCTACGTGAGCTGGTCCTGTAAGTAAAATTATTTTTCCTTTGAATAACCAAGAATCGATCCGGTTCGTTAACGCTCGAGAAATCACGGCTACTTCTCCTTAGTTTAAGATCAACTTTTCACGTAGGAAGATAAAAAAGGCTTCTCTTAAAGCAATTTTAAATATAATAAATAACTTTTGAAAGTGTTTTTGTAGACAGTCGTTTTTTTGATAATTTCGATGTGGCGCTCGGCTATAGTGGCATTGGGCTGGATCAGAGCGAAGATATATAATTTTATTTTGACATTGCGTTGCACTTGCAGTTAATGACTTGTCAAACACTTGGAAATATTAAATTGAAATACCAAAATTTTAGGCTTTGATACCTTGATCATGCACTTCAGCGGATGCGATCAAGAGGTGGGAATGCTTGTACCAGCGCCATACCAGCATGAGGCTTGCAATAAATGTGGTGGTTAAGCTTCCCAGCGCGAAGCCAACAAGGCCAAGGTGTACAGGAAATCCAAGTATATAACTTAAAGGCACCCCGATTAACCAAGTCATGATTAAATTTAAATACATTGGATATTTATTATCATATAAGCCTCGTAAGCAGCCTATGGTAATGTTGCGTATGGTATCAAAGAGCATGGTGAATGCGCTAATGCCAAAGATAATAGCGGCAAGTTTGCTTATTTGGTTGGTGTCAGCATTAATAGTATTGTGGATATAAAACTGTACCAGAGCTTTAGGGAAGCCCAGATAAAGCACCATTACCCAAATCATCAGAAAAATACCGATGCCGATATTGGTTAAACCTAGGGAGTGAACTTCATGATAATTTTTAGCACCTGCCGCTTGTCCTATTAGAACACTGCTGGCTTGAGTCAAACCCATAATAGGAATAATAATAAAAATACCGATTTGATTGGTAATTTGTTGGGCTGAAAGGGCTATTTCTCCTAATTTGCCAATGAGCATTACGATAATAAACCACGAGCACAACTCACTGCTGGTTTGAATAAAGATAGGCCAGCCTGTGACAAAGAATTGTTTTAGATAAGGCCATGATGAGTTTAACCGCCATTTAAATAGTGCAAAAGGTGTAAAATATTTTTGAGTGGCAATAAAAAAACTTGAAAATAAAAAGCTGGACCAGATCGATGCTATTAAGCCATAGGTAATCCCTGCAATTCCTAAAGCCGGTAATCCCCAGGCGCCTAGGCTTAGTGCATAGCTTGTAGGAATCAGCACCAGTGTTGATGCGCAGCTAGCTGTCATAGCTAAGCGTTGTTTACCAATTCCTATTAAAAACATTTGGTTGGTGGTTCCGAGAAACATCGGCAATAAAGTCCAAATGTAGATATGAAAGTAGCTGGTAGCAATTGTAATTAAGGTTGGTTCTTGTCCTAAGACATGGAGCAGTGGGTTACAAAACCATAAGATGATTGCTGCAATAAGGCTTAAGAAAATGCTTAACAGCCAGCCCTGTTGTACCACTGCGCCTATTTTTAATGATTCGCCAGCGCCATAGGCGCGCGCTACAATGGGGCTAATTGCGAAAAGGATTGAACCCAGAATAACAGCGATAGCGGTTTGTAAGGTAAAGATTAAGGCACCTGCGGCGAGCTCATCACCACCTAAAGATCCTAATAGCCACATAGCGAAAAAATTATTGATGGCTACAAATACACGTGCAGTGGTGGTGGGCCAGGCTAAGTTTAAGGATTTTCGAAGCATGTCTTTTAAATGCACCGCGGGCGCATGACTCATGGATGGCATCCTAAGGTTTTTTGAGATGCATTAAAATTTTTTGTGGGTGCGCATTAATTCAAGCACTTGTAATTTGGCTAAAGCTTCAAGAAGCTGTTGTTGAATCTTAGCTTTATCGATTTCGTTGTTTTGCTCTTTAAGTAAAGTTTCAGCTGCTTGTTTTGCCTCGAGCGCTGCGGCTTCATTCACGTCTTGTGGACGTTCAAGGCTATCGGCCAAAATGGTGATGCGTTCAGGTTGAATTTCTAATATGCCGCCAGAGATATAGAGTAATTCCATATTCTTATCATGCTCTATGCGTAAGGGGCCTGGTTTGATTGTTGTTAATAATTGTAAGTGGCCTGGGGCAATACCTAGATCACCCAAGGCGCCTTTTACAAAAACCATATTTGCGTTTCCAGAAAATATTTCAGCTTCTGGACCCACAACGGAAACATGCATGGTTTTATTTTCTTTCATGAGAATAGCCTTTATAAAGATTCTGCTTTTTTAATCGCTTCATCAATGGATCCCACCATATAAAACGCCTGCTCGGGAAGGTGGTCGTATTCGCCATTGATGATCCCCTTGAAGCCACGAATGGTTTCTTTTAAAGGAACATATTTACCAGGATTGCCAGTAAATACTTCGGCTACGAAAAAGGGTTGTGATAAAAAGCGCTGGATTTTTCGTGCGCGTGCCACGATTAACTTATCTTCTTCAGAGAGTTCATCCATGCCTAAAATTGCAATAATGTCTTTTAATTCTTTATAACGTTGTAATACTTTTTGCATACCGCGTGCAACGTCATAGTGCTCTTGACCTACAACTAAGGGATCTAATTGTCGGCTTGTAGAATCAAGAGGATCAACTGCAGGATAAATTCCTAATTCGGCAATTTGGCGTGACAATACAATGGTAGCATCTAAATGTGCGAATGTCGTTGCGGGTGAAGGATCGGTTAAGTCGTCTGCAGGAACATATACTGCTTGTACTGAAGTAATAGAACCTGTTTTAGTTGATGTGATTCGTTCTTGTAAAACGCCCATTTCTTCGGCGAGTGAAGGCTGATAACCTACGGCGGAAGGAATACGTCCTAGCAATGCGGATACTTCGGTACCAGCAAGTGTATAACGATAAATGTTATCGACAAAAAAGAGTACATCTCGGCCTTCATCGCGAAAGTTTTCGGCAATGGTTAAGCCTGTTAAAGCTACACGTAAACGGTTACCGGGTGGCTCATTCATTTGGCCATATACGAGCGCTACTTTATCAAGCACTTTAGAGTCTTTCATTTCATGATAAAAATCGTTGCCTTCGCGCGTCCGTTCGCCAACGCCGGCAAATACTGAATAGCCATGGTGTTCGGTGGCAATATTGTTGATTAACTCCATCATCGTTACTGTTTTACCAACACCGGCACCGCCAAAGAGTCCGACCTTGCCACCTTTAGCGAAAGGACAAATCAGGTCAATGACTTTGATGCCTGTTTCCAAAATTTCAGTGTTTAGTGCCTGTTCGCGGAAAGGAGGCGCGGGTTGATGGATAGCGCGACGTTGTGTTTCTTTGATCGGCCCTTGTTCGTCGATAGGGTTTCCTAGAACATCCATGATTCGGCCCAAGGTTTCTGGTCCTACAGGAACGCTAATACCTTCACCGGTATTTTTGACGCTAAAGCTGCGCTTTAGGCCATCGCTTGGACCCATGGCGATACCGCGTACAATGCCATCACCTAGCTGTTGTTGTACTTCAATGATGAGGCCCGTATTTTCTACGACGAGTGCGTCATAAATTTCTGGGACTTGATCGTGGGAGAATTTAACATCAATCACTGGGCCAATGATTTGCGTAATTTCACCTTTCATAATTTTAACTCCTTTTTAAACAGCTTCAGCACCAGAGACAATTTCGGATAATTCTTTCGTGATTGCTGCTTGGCGTGCCTTGTTGTATTTTAATTTTAAACTATGGATAATTTCGCTTGCGTTGTCGGTCGCGTTTTTCATGGCCATCATCCGCGCAGCTTGCTCGCAAGCTACGTTTTCGATTACTGCTTGATATACTTGTGATTCTACGTAGCGTTCTAATAATAAGGTTAATAGACTTTTTGCATCCGGTTCGTAGATATAATCCCAATGACCTTGTTCTTTATTTTCTTCAAGGCTTACGGGAAGTAATTTATGTTTTTGCGGTTTTTGTTTAATGGTATTTACAAACTCATTGTGAAATAAATAAACCTCGTCAACGGTGCCATTTTTAAAGGCTTGCAAGACAATTTGAATGGAACCAAAAATGTCTTTTATTTTGGGGGCATCGCCTAAATGATGTGCGTAAGCGATAAGGTTTACAGGTAAATTTTTAAAAAATATTTCGGCCTTGTGGCCAATGATTGCAGCATCAACTTCAATATTTTCTTTATTCCATAAACTTAAATGTTGTACCACTTGTTTAAATAAATGATTATTAAGGCCGCCGCATAAACCACGATCGGTGGCAATGACAATGATACCAATGCGTTTCACTTCTCGGGTTGTGAGATAAATATGGTGATATTCAGGGTGTGCTAAGGTTAAATGTTCAATGACTTCGGTAATTCTTTTAGCATAAGGTTTGCTCGCTTCTACGCGATTACGGGCTTTACGCAATTTGCTTGCGGCAATGAGCTGCATAGCATTAGTAATTTTTTTGGTGCTGCTAATGCTATTGATGCGTGCCCGTATTTCTTTTGCTATTGCCATGAACTACCAGGCTCCATTCTTTTTAAAATCATTAATAGCGTCGTACATGCGTTTGGCAATGTCGTCATTGTATTGGCATTCTTTATCGATTTCGGCTAGTAAACTTTGTTGATGTGTAGCAAGATAATTATGCATGTTAGCTTCAAAGCTTACGATTTCTTTTACAGCAATATCATCTAACAAACCTTTATCGACGGCGAATAAAGAAAATGCCATTTGCGCAACACTGAGCGGTTGGTATTGTTTTTGCTTCATAATTTCGGTAAAGCGTTGACCGCGCTCCAACTGTTTTCTGGTTGGCGCATCAAGGTCAGAAGCAAATTGTGCAAAGGCTTCAAGCTCACGATATTGGGCGAGAGAAATACGAACATTTCCTACTAGTTTTTTCATGATTTTTGTTTGTGCAGCACCACCTACCCGTGATACTGAAGCTCCAGCATTAATTGCTGGGCGAATGCCTGCATTGAACAAACTGGTTTCTAAAAAAATCTGGCCATCGGTGATAGAAATTACGTTAGTAGGTACAAAAGCAGAGATATCTCCTGCTTGTGTTTCAATAATAGGTAAAGCTGTTAATGAGCCGGTTTTATTTTTTACTTCGCCATTAGTCATTTTTTCTACGTAGGCTTCATTAACGCGTGCTGCCCGCTCAAGTAGACGTGAGTGCAAGTAAAATACATCGCCAGGATAAGCTTCGCGTCCTGGTGGCCGACGTAATAATAAAGAAATTTGTCTGTAGGCCCAAGCTTGCTTGGTTAAATCATCATAAATGATTAATGCATCTTGGCCGCGGTCGCGAAAATATTCGCCCATGCTGCAACCAGCGTAAGGCGCAATGAATTGTAGTGCAGCAGCTTCAGAGGCTGTAGCTGCGACGATGATGGTGTGTTTTAAAGCATCGTGCTCTTCAAGTTTGCGCACCACATTAGCAACGCTTGAAGCTTTTTGTCCTATGGCTACGTAGATACACTTAATACCGCTATTTTTCTGATTGATAATCGTATCAATGGCTACCGCGGTTTTTCCTGTTTGACGGTCGCCGATGATTAATTCACGTTGGCCACGTCCGATGGGTACCATAGCATCAATAGCTTTTAGACCTGTTTGCATCGGTTGGCTCACGCTTTGTCGCGTGATAACGCCAGGCGCTACTTTTTCAATAGGTGAAAATAATTGCGTGTTAATCGGACCTTTGCCGTCAATAGGCTGACCTAAAGCATCAACAACGCGGCCTAATAAAGCTTCACCTACGGGCACTTGAAGAATATGGCCTGTTGAGCGAACTTTTTGACCTTCAGCAAGATGGGTGTAAGGTCCAAGAACTACTGCGCCCACTGAGTCTTGTTCTAGATTTAGGGCAATAGCATAGCCACCGCCTGGTAATTCCAGCATTTCATGATAGGCTACATCTAAGAGGCCATAGATACGGATGATGCCATCACGTACTGAAACAATTTCGCCTTCGGTGCGTGTGGTAATTGCAGCATCAAATTTTTCGATGCGTTGTTTGATAATTTTGCTAATTTCGGTGGCATTTAATTTTTGTGTCATTCATAACCTCGATATTTTTTTAACTGAAAAACTACCATTTTAAGTACGAATTAATTCAGCTTTTAATTTTTCTAATTGTCCTTTTAAAGAAGCGTCAATTACAACATCTTCTTTACGAATAATAACCCCGCTTAAAAGACTAGGGTCTATTTCTATGGTTTGCTCAATATGTTCACCAAATTTTTTCTTTAAGATTTGTTGTAAATGTTGCAAATCAGCGGTATTGGGCTGTACTGCGAAGACTAATGTTAATTTTGCAATGTCTTGATCTTGCTGCCAAGTTTTTTCAAAAAGCTCTTTAATTTCAGGCAGAATATTCAAACGTTGTTGTTCACCTAAGAGCATTAAAAAATTATGCATCTCAGGAGTTATGTCGCCGCAATTTTCACAAATGACGTTGAGGAATGTTCGAGTGCTGACACTAGGCTGCTTCATTAATTTTTGAATTTCTGTGTCAGCCAATAATGTGGTGATATCTGTGAGAAAGCTATGCCATTCTTTAATTTGCTTTTTTTCTTTAGCGACCAAGAACACGGCAATGCTATAAGGTTTGGCTATGCTCAAGTGTTTCATTATTTCAGCTCGTTTATTAAATTTGTTAATAAAGCTTCATTGGCTGCACGGTCAAGGTTTTTATGAAGTAAGCGTTCAGTACAGAGAATTGCAAGCTCACTTGCTTCTTGTTGGAGCGTTGTGCGCGCATTATTAATTTGCTCTGCGATATCTGCCTCTGCGCTTTTTTTCATGCGTTCAGTTAACTGTCGTGCTGTATCACGGGCCTCTTCTTCAATTTGATGTGCGCGCTGATTGGCGTGATCAATGATTAAAGAAGCTTGCGCTTTGGCATCCATTAACAGCTGTTTTACTTTACGTTCTGTCAGCTCCAAGTCACGATGTGCTTTTTCTGCAGCGGCCAAGCCATCAGCAATTTTTTTGCGACGCTCTGTAAGTATGCGCATGAGAGGAGGCCAAACAAACTTCATGCTAAATAATACAAAAATAGCAAAAGTGATCATCTGCCCTAATAATGTTGCATTAATATCCATTAATGTTCCTCAGTTTATATTCTTTATTTAAATACTTAAGGGCG
Organism: Gammaproteobacteria bacterium; assembly: GCA_020050355.1. Lineage (GTDB taxonomy): Bacteria > Pseudomonadota > Gammaproteobacteria > Francisellales > CACEW01 > CAIQBE01. The sequence continues at coordinate 39,835 of JAGVKT010000117.1, forward strand.
TTGCGCTCGCTGCTTGTTTTAACACAATGCTCAAGAAGGGATTGCTGCCGAAAATAAGGAATAAGCCCATAGCGATAGAAATTGCGGCAAAAGCATCTACTAACGCGGCCACGAGAAACATCCGTCCCATCAACATTGAGGTTAATTCGGGTTGACGCGCAACACCTTCTAAAAATTTTCCGCCCAAAATACCAAAGCCAATTGCCGTTCCTAAGGCTGCTAATCCAATTAACAGAGCTGCTGAAAGGGCGGTTAAACCTTGTACTGTGGCTACTACGTTTGCTAATTCTGCTGTCATTTCACTTCTCCTATTATTTAATGAGTGTCACCGGCCATTTTTAAATACACAATTGTCAGCATCATAAAAATGAACGCTTGGATTGTGATAATTAAAATATGGAAAATTGTCCAGAGTGAGCCCAAAGGCCATTGGATCCACCAGGGTAAGAGGGCAATTAAAATAAAAATCATTTCGCCGGCAAATAAATTTCCGTAGAGTCGTAAGGCTAATGATAAAGGTTTTACACATTCATCAATGATTCTGAATGCGACATTAAGGGGCATGAGTTTCCAACCAAAGGGCTGTGTTAAAATTTCTTTGGTCAGGTGTAAGCCTTTAAGCTTGATATTATAAAAGATGATTAAGATAAACACGCTAATTGATAAGGCAAAAGTGAGCATCGGGTCTGCAGTAGGCACAGCTTTGAATTCTTTAATACCAAAAGGTTTGAGTATTTGTGGAATTAAATCAACGGGCAGTAGATCGACAGCATTCATTAAGAATACCCAAGCGAAGATGGTGAGCGCTAAGGGTGCTATTAAAGAAGATTTGCGGCCATAAGATTCGTTGACGATTTCGTCTATTTTTTCGATGCAGAGTTCTACAAAATTTTGTAAGCCGCTCGGAACTCCTGAATGAGCGCGGTGTCCTATGAAGGCAAAAAGACCTAAAAATAAACTGCCGATGATGATAGACATGCATAAGGTATCAACATTGATGGCCCAGAAGACGCCAGGAAAATTTCCAAACTTGAAAGTTTGCAGATTAAACATCAAGTGTGTCAAATGATGTTGGACGTAAGCAGCGCTATCCATGGGGGCTGTAGTCATCATTTTTTACTACCTTTACTCGTCGTGGTGAAGGCGATTACTCCAAATATTTGTGGTAGTGCTAATCCTAAGACATAGAATAACCAATCCATTTTAACATACTTGGCGAAAATTATAGTAAGCAGAGCGATAAGAATATATTTACCTACCTCACCAGTTAAAAAACCTTTGAGCATCGTGAGGGGTTGAAGGCTTTTATGTTTTTGGTAGACACGCCAGGTTAAGAAGCCGTTACTGATCAGAATAACAAGAGCGCCATAAGCAAAAGACATGCTGATAAAAGCATTGTAAGCCAACAAAATCAATGCAAAGGTGAGCGCGCACAGCACTTGCCATTTATAGACTTGAAGTGCTAGATGAAGTTGCTTTGGATGCGCCACCGCGAGTGCTCAGAAAAAATTTGGCATAAGTATATATATTTTCTAGTAAATTTTCAAGGGCTTTTTTGAGCAAGGTGGTGTGGTTTTAATGAGATTTTAATTTTTTATTTTGAAGCTCAACTTAGCGCCTCATCCATGAGGATGAGCAACTAGCAGTGGGGTTGTTTGCGCGTCACCTGCGCCTCGGTGCCAGCGCGTCCACGGTTGGGAATACAAGGACCCTAGGTTCGCTCTAGGAGCGTCAGCGTGAGGAGCTACCTCAATGGTAACAGCACCTGTACCAAGACCGCGCTCAATGGTCCAAGCGAGTACTGCAATTCTTCGTCTAGACCAAGCGTGAAAAGCGAAAACTTCAATATATACTTTTTGCGCAAAATCAGCATTTTCTCTAAGAAGTGTCTCTGTTCTTGTGGGCCCTGGGGCAATGTCCGCTCTGGCGCCCACTCCGGCACCTGTTCCGGCACCCGTTCCGGCGCTCCTAAGTATCATTAGCGCTGTGCGAGGGTCGTTGTTCGTCGATGAAGAAGCTAAAGCGCGTCTTAGGCGTGGGTAAGGGAGATCACTATAAGTTCCATAGTATTCGAGAGGCGTTAGTCTCCCTCGCGTCATTGAAGAGATGATCATGGTTAAAGCGAATATCGTTAGCACTACTAGGCGTGTTCGTTGTGATAAAGCACCCCAGCCACTGGCTTGTAAAGACCATTGTATCTCCTCTGGACGCGGTATAATCTTCTCTAAGTCAGTTGAACCCTTATAGGCGGGCATGAAGCATTGTGGTGGATAAGAGTGCGCTAAGCATAGAGCTCCGAATTGATAAAAATAACCTGCATCATAACCCAAAGCAATGCTTTCTTGAGGATTTTTATCTCCTGAAAGCGCAATAAAAGCAGTAATGGCCGCTGCAGCTATTATCAGTCTAGTAATGTGACCGCGTATGGTCCGACCGTAGCGATTGTAAGCATCTAAGCTACGCTCGAGCTCTGGAGACCTATCTTCAGGTCTATAAGTGGCAGGGGCAGAAACAGAAAATGATATAAGGGCTATAATAGCAATAAAAGCGAGAGGTAGGAATAAACATTGCAGAGCCACTCTTACTGAAAGATTAAAGTTAACACTGCTGGGATTTATTTGTGTGCAATAGCTATTGTTAGCTATTGTGAAGTCGCCGGTTGCGGTATTACGTGCTTGTTCTTGTTCTAGAATAAAATTAGAAGAAATTTCATGTACTATATTAGCGATGGATAGGGAATAGCTAATGATAGATGTGATTATGAATATCACTCTTAATGCGGGATTGAATGGGAGTTTTTTCCTAGATAAGATTGCCCTTGTGCTGTATGAGTTTTCCCAATCCATAAGAATAGCAGGATTGCGTAAGGTCATTGCGAGTAATGGGCTTTCTGTGCTAATTGCTCGGAAGCGCGCCTTGCTAGCGTTGATTAATGCTCGTACTTGTCTCTGATACTCTGTTCCTGGGTATGCTGCCATAAAGTTTTTGGTTGTAATCAATGGCCTGGCTATAGTTGAATTATGATTAGAAGTCAATTATTTGGGGTTTTTTGCTGTTTTTAATTACATCTGAAAACAAATTCGCAGGGGTTTAAATTTTTTGAAATTTAATTTTGAAAAATAAGCTTTATGTTTTTCTTTTTTTAAAATGTAAATTTTATAGCGCAATTTTTTCAATTAGATTTTTTATTGAGTATTGAATTTGCTATTCTTCAGCGCAAAAAATTAATTAATAGGAATTTTTTTTTTGATTTATAATTTTTACTTTTTGAGTTAGAGGTGATAGATCAAATTGAAAATAAATTTTCAGAATAAAAAAATAAATTAAAAAAAATTTTTAATGCATAAATTTTTTTTGTTTCTTTTTGTGCCTTTAATTTCAATGCTTGTAGCGATTCAATCTAATTTTTTTTATTAAAATTTTTTGCGTAGAATTTTTTTTTGATGAGCGTGATGCAGATTTTTTTCATGAAGTAAAATTTTTTGGTGCGTTATAAGCCAGTAAATATAAGCTTTGTAGCTTGTTGTGAAATTCTTTTTAAAAAATTATTAACATAATTTTTTTTTTGCGTTAATATGCTTTGTATTAAGAAAAAAATAAGTTAGAATTATTTTCGTTATCGTAGTGACTGAATTATTTCGGTCAAAAAAAATTGATAAAAGTTTTTACTGATACGAAATTTTTATTAAAAAGTATCAGTCTGGTTTGAGCAAAGAAAGAATCTTTAATTTTTTGATTCTTACCTTTGTTCGAAGAGGGCTTGTAGATGAGCCCATTAAGTCTGTTGTTCCATCTGTTGGTGTTCCATTTGAAGATGGAGTGACCGTTCCACAAACATAAGGAGATAGACATGGTAGCTAAGAAAAAAGCTAAAAAAACAGCTAAGAAAAAAACAAAATCCAAAGCTAAGAAAAAATAGTTTAAGATTTTGTAATCAACAGGAGATAGATGCCCGTGGAGCTATTACATGTTCACCAACAGACTATCTCCTGTTATTTAGAAAAGACCCTACCTTCTGAAGGTTATCTCTGGCTTGTTGCCGACCGTTCTGAAAATATCGACCTTAATTCTTTAATTAATCAATATACTGGTAAAACGCTTAATGAGCGTCATATTGAAGATTTGAAACAACCGAATCATCCTAGTTTTTATGAAGGCATGACCGATTATGATCTTATTATTTTTCGTTGTGCTTCTGATCTTAAGGAGAGCGCTAAACGTGTTTTTCCGGTTACGGTATTTATTGTTTTTGATAAACTCTTAATTAGTCTTTGTGATAAAAGAGATGATAATTTAGAAAAAATTCGGCAGTTGTTTGCAGATCAAAAGCGCACTGTTCCAGGTACTCCTGAGACATTGGCAGAATTCTGTTTAGGCTTTTTAGTGGATCGATATCTTGATGTTAAGCAAGGTTTTGATACGCGCTTAAGTGCTTGGCAAAAAAAATTATTACAAGTTAAATCAGTAAAAGTAGACTGGGATGCGCTCTTGGCTTTTAAAACAGACGTGCGGCGCATTAAAACTTTATGTGAAGAGCAAGTTGATATTCTTAATTCTTGGCGCACCTATATGCGCTTGAACACACACCATGTTGATGCGCGTTTGCAGCAGCAATTGGTTATTAATTTAAATGATGTAGTCGATCATGCAAATCGCGCGGTTAAACTTGCAACGCAGTTACAGCAAGAAGTAGAATCTTTAATGCAATTACATTTTACTATTTTGAGCCATCGTACTAATGAGATTATGCGCGTGTTAGCGGTAGTGACTTGTATTTTTTTACCGCCTAATTTAATTACTGGTATTTTTGGTATGAACTTTACTTCAATTCCGGATCTTTCTAAGCCGCATGCATTTTATTTTGCAGTATTCTTTATGTTGATCTTCAGTGCTTTGTTGTGGGTAGTCTTCAGATGGCGCAGATGGGTTTAAGTGTTTTCTAAAAGATGAGTAGCGCTAAAATTCTCTTGTTTATTCCTAAATAAAGTGGATTTTATATTGTGATAGCCGCTTGAGAAGCAAGTATACTTTAATAAAAAAAATATTAGTGATTTCTATTTTTGCATGTTAATATCTCAGTACACGAATATAGTATCAGTATGCTGATATGCTCGAAACAATGATGCGTGGAGAAAGTGGTCAAATCGGTTACTTGTTGCGTCAGGCAAATGTAATACATCGCTTCAAAGTTGAAAAGATTTTAGAAAAATTTAAAGTGACTTTACCGCAATATTCGATCCTTTCTTTTTGTGCGCTTTATCCAGGCTTATCAAATGCCGACCTTGCTCGGGGGACATTTCTTACACCACAGACCCTTAGCGTGATCATCGCCAATTTAGAAGATAAAGACCTAATTGTAAGATGCCCGCACGAAATTCACGGACGAATTCAACATATTAATCTTACTAAAAAAGGACGTAATTTATTAAAGAAGTGTGATAAGCCTATGCGCGCATTTCAGAAAAAATTGTTAGTTGGATTTTCTGCCAAAGAAGCAAAAATCATTCGTCGCTGGTTGATGAGCATGGTGGCACAAGACTGAACTGGCGGAGAGATAGGGATTTGAACCCTAGTGGCACTTTCGTACCCCACTGATTTCGAGTCAGGGCCGTTTAACCGCTCCGGCATCTCTCCATGAGATGCCAATTGTCCTAGAAGCACTTCATGCTGTCAACTCAATAAGCTTGCGTTTTTATGGGAGATCAGGCAAGATATTGCCAACTTAAGCTAGGAAGAGTAAGGCCGTATGGCAAAAGAAGAACAGCTAGAGATGGAAGGCACGGTTTTAGAAACGCTGCCAAATGCGATGTTTCGTGTGCAGTTGGATAATGGGCATATTATCACCGCGCACATTTCTGGTAAAATGCGAAAAAATTATATTCGTATTCTCACGGGCGATAAAGTCATGGTAGAAATGACGCCTTATGATTTAACCAAGGGTCGTATCAAATTTAGAAATAAATAACAAAGCGCGTTTATTCTATTTTTATCTTATCTTTTAATATATGTTCTGATTTGCTTTCAATGAGCCTAGGTTCGTAGGCGAATTTTAATTTATCATTAACTAAGGTAATCCGTACCGTTCCGCCTTCGCTTAGAGCTCCGAATAGAATTTCATCGGATAAGGGGCGTTTGATTTTATCTTGAATCAATCGTGCCATTGGTCGTGCACCCATTTTGACATCATAGCCATTTTTACCTAACCAATCTTTGGCTTCTTCGGTGATTTCTAGCACAATGCCTTTTTCGGTCAATTGTCCTTGGAGTTGATCCATAAATTTTTCTGTGACTGAACGAATTACATCAGGTTTCAATGTTTCAAATTGAATGATGGCATCTAGACGATTGCGGAATTCTGGTGAGAATAAGCGTTTGATGGCTTCGAGCCCTTCGCTATTTGTTTCTTGTTCTAAGAAGCCAATGGTATTGCGGCTTGCCTCGAAAGCTCCAGCGTTGGTCGTCATAATAATAATAGTATTACGGAAATCTGCTTTACGACCATTGGTGTCTGTTAAGGTTCCGTTGTCCATCACTTGTAATAAAATATTAAACAGATCAGGATGTGCTTTTTCTATTTCATCCAAAAGCACAATAGAGTAAGGGTGTTTTAATATTGCATCTGTAAGTAAGCCGCCTTGATCATATCCAACATATCCTGGTGGAGCGCCAATCAAACGTGCTACGGAATGTGACTCCATATATTCAGACATATCAAATCGTAAAAGTTCTACGTGTAATAGTTTTGCAAGTTGTTGCGTCACTTCGGTTTTACCTACACCGGTTGGACCTGCAAACATAAAGCAGCCCCAAGGTTTGTTTTGTTCACGCAAGCCTGAGCGTGCTAATTTGATAGCTGAGACTAGGGCTTCGATAGCAGGGTTTTGGCCGAAGACTAACATTTTGAGATTTTGCTCAAGATTTTTGATGGTGTCTTTGTCTGAAATTGAAATGTTGCGTGCGGGGATGTTGGCAACTTTTGCTACTACTACTTCAATTTCTTGCGCGGTAATTTCTTTGGGTTGTTCTTTTTTTGGTTTTAACTTAATCATGGCTCCGGCTTCGTCAATCAAGTCGATTGCTTTGTCTGGCAAAAAGCGATCAAGAATATAGCGTGCAGAAAGTTCTGCTGCAGCCTTTAATGCGCCTGTAGAATAACGGATTCCGTGATGTTTTTCAAAAGTAGGTTGCAGGCCTTTTAAAATATCAAAAGTTTGTTCAACAGTGGGTTCTTTTACGTCAATTTTTTGGAAGCGACGCGCCATTGGCGCTTCTTTTTCGAAGATATTGCGATACTCTTTGTAAGTGGTTGCTCCAATGCATCGTAATTCACCGCGTGCGAGTAAGGGTTTTAAAATGTCAGAAGCGTTCATAGAGCCGGAAGTGCCACCTGCACCCATCAGCATATGTATTTCATCTATGAATAAGATGATTTTGTTATTATTTTTTGCTTCATTTAAAATTAATTTTAAACGCTGTTCAAAGTCGCCACGGTAGCGTGTACCAGCGATTAAAGCCGGTAGATCTATCGCGTAAATAGAGGCCCCCTTTAAATCTTCGGGTACTTTATTTTGGGTGATGCGCTTTGCTAAGCCTTCGACGATGGCAGTTTTGCCAACGCCGGCTTCACCAACTAATAAAGGATTATTTTTATAGCGGCGTGCAAGGGTTTGAATTGTTCGTTCGATTTCTTCGTCACGTGCGATGATAGGATCATCGCGCTTTAACATTTTTTGATTGAGATTTTCGCCAAACATATCTAGGGCACTGCGACTACCTTCTTTGACTGCCTTTAAGCTTTCGTCTGCATCTTCTTCATCTTTTTCAAGTTCTAAAAAGGTCTCTGGTGAAGATTTATCTTTAGAAATGCCGTGAGAGATATAATTAACGATGTCTAATCGTGTGATATTTTGTTGCTTTAAAAAATAAACGGCTTGACTGTCTTGTTCTGAAAAAATAGCTACAATAAGATTAGCGCCATTTACAGTAGTTTTTCCTATCGATTGCACATGAAATACTGCTCGTTGTAAGACACGTTGTAATGCGAGGGTAGGAATAGTGTCTTTACTTGAATCGTGAAGTTTTTGACTACTGGTCTCTAAAAATGTTTTAAGGTTAGCGCGTAATTTTTCAAATTTTGCGCCGCAAGCTCTTAAAGCTTCATGAGCAGAACGATTATCAAGCAGTGCTAAGAGTAGATGTTCTATAGTTAAGTATTCATGATGCATTTCACGTGCTAGTTGAAAGGCTTTATTTAAACTTTCTTCGCATTCTTGGTCTAACATATTATCGTTCCTGCATTTTTAATGCTTGCTCGTTTAGGTAGTGGGCTCAAAAAAACACCGTAGCGGGTGCCCTTTTTTTTGTCCCATTTTTAATACTTCTGCTACTTTCATTTCAGCAACTTCTCGTGGATACACACCGCAAATACCCTGGCCACAATGGTGAATCTCTAACATTAAATTTTGTGCTTTTATGGTGTCCATATTGAATATTTTCACTAAAACTTCTATTACAAAATCCATCGACGTATAATCGTCATTGATCATTACTACCTGGTATAAAGGTGGTTGTTTGGGTATAGTCTTTGCTTTTAGTTCAACTTGAGTACGCTCTTTTGTACGCACGCGTTCTTGAACTTGTTCTTTCATATCGTTATGCCCTAAATACTAATATTTTACACAAGTGTTGCCTATGAGTGATATTTGATCGTCCTGTGAATAGTATTTATACCTATCCTATTTTAAGCTAGGGTAGATCACATATGTTTAATTATGGCATCAGCAAATTCTGAGGTAGAAACGAGCTTTGCATTTGTCATTAAACGTTCAAAATCATAGGTCACAGTTTTTGCCTGAATAGCAGCTTCCATTCCTTTGATAATTAGGTTTGCAGCTTCAATCCAGCCCATATATCTTAACATCATTTCAGCCGATAAAATTAATGATCCTGGATTTACTTTATCTTGCCCTGCGTATTTAGGGGCTGTGCCGTGTGTAGCTTCGAAAATTGCATAACCGTTGCCAATGTTTGCTCCTGGAGCGATGCCGATGCCGCCTACTTGTGCTGCAAGCGCATCTGAAATGTAATCTCCATTTAAATTAAGGGTGGCAATCACGGAGTACTCTTTAGGACGCAATAAGATTTGCTGTAAGAAAGCATCAGCAATGACGTCTTTTACAATAATATCTTTCCCTGTTTTAGGGTTTTTGAATGTGCACCAAGGGCCATTTTCAATGAGTTTGGCGCTAAATTCTTCGGTGGCTACTTGATAACCCCAATCTTTAAAAGCACCTTCCGTGAATTTCATGATATTGCCCTTGTGAACTAAGGTTAGCGAAGGCAAGTCATTATCGATGGTGTATTCAAGTGCCGCGCGTACTAGGCGTTTGCTGCCTTCTTCCGAGACGGGTTTGATGCCAATGCCACAGTTTTTTGAGAAGCGAATTTTTTTGACGAGCATTTCTTTTTGTAAAAATTGGATGACTTTTTCTGCTTCGGGACTGCCTGCCTTCCATTCGATACCGGCATAAATATCTTCTGAATTTTCACGAAAGATTACCATATCTACGTGTTCAGGTTCTTTTACTGGACTCGGCACGCCCTTAAAATAACGTACTGGACGTAAACATACATAGAGATCAAGCTCTTGGCGTAGTGCTACGTTTAACGAGCGAATTCCACCGCCTACGGGGGTTGTTAGCGGTCCTTTGATGGCGATACGAAATTCTTTTACAGCTTCTAGAGTTTCTTGTGGGAGCCAGGTGTTCTCTCCATAAATGGTGTTTGCTTTTTCACCGGCATAAATTTCCAGCCAAGAAATTTTTCGTTTACCTGTATAAGCTTTTTCTACAGCAGCATCAACAACCTTCATCATTGCGGGGCTAATATCAATGCCTGTACCATCGCCTTCGATGAAGGGAATGATCGGGTGATCCGGAACAGAAAGATTTCCAGCCGTATCGGCAGTAATTCTTTGGCCATGTTGTGGTTTTTTTATTTTTTGCTCAGACACCTTGAAGCTCCTAATAAAATTAAAAGAGATATTTTATCATACTGCGGCGGCCCTTAAAACCCTTGATTGGTTTTTGGGATGCTATATTTGCATCGTCGGATTTGTTGGCGGTATATATTAGCATGTGCTTGTACTTCTTTAGCGATTTCAAGGAGCCAAGGTTTTTGTAGGTAAGTTTGATTTCCATATCCAGCTAAGCCTTCGTGATAAGCAAGATAGAGATGATAGGCATCATGCAAAGAAATTTTATATTTTTGATGTGCTTTATAAGAATACCAGCCTATGAATTCAGATGAATCGCCAAAGCGATCTCGATGGCAGCGATAATTATGTGTTTGTTTTTGGTATTCGATCCAAGTTTTGTTTAAAGCCTGTGCGTAGCCATATGCTGAAGTGATGTGGCCCCAAGTAGGAATGAACCCTAAAAATTTTTTTCTAGGGGGTTTGGCGCCGGCCTGGAAATCAGATTCGCGTTGGATAATAGCAAGTTGCACGCTTATGGGTACGCCCCATGATTTATATGTATTGAGTGCCTCCCAATACCAATCAGGATTTTTTTGAAAAATTTTACAGGCATTGTTGGTTGTTTCTTTAGTCATGGGAGTTGTTGTCGCACAAGCGCTCAAGAAACAGCAACTACTAAGTAGCAAGCTGTATATTGTCCCGCGTAGACTAATGGCAAGTAGTGATTGTTCCATGGGCCGTAGCTTTAACCTGGGACAATGTGTCTTTATCTATAGGTGTGTTGGATGTTTGTTTGATTAAATCAGCGGAGAGGTTTGCACCGGTCATGGCGTTTTCGTAAGGTAAAATAAGCTTGGTTAAAGTGGTTTTATTTGTGAGCGGTAATATTTGTTGTGCGGGATCACCGCAGCTAGGGTTTTGGTTTTTGATGAAATATACTTGGCTTAAGGTATTGTTTTTACATGTAGCAATGAAAAAATAAGCACCTTTGTTTATCCCAAAATTCCCAGCGTTGCTATCATTGACAGGTAATGTATAGCCATAGACTCTATTTTTTTCATATTTTAATTGTAAAGAGATAGGAAAATTCCCGCTGTTGAAAAGGTGCGTTGGATCGTTGTAAGTTCCATTCCAAGTTCCAGTTAAGTTAGTGCACAATGTATTTCCTGCAAAGAGACTGGTACTTATTGTTAGCGTTATAATTGTTAAGGAAAGTTTTAGCATATGACACTCCTTTGTAAGGATTCCTAATTCTTTTACGATATAACTTTTTTGAGTAATTTTCAAATCAGGCCATTTGCAGTGCGAATATTTTGCAGGTGCATTAAAAATGATTTTCTGCAATTTAAGAAGTATGGATTGGGTTTTTTATGCTTTTATTCGTGAAAATGATCTTGTGAAATTATTATTTCATTTAAAATTATCTTTGATAATGCATAAATTAATTTAAAATTGCCTTTTTAAGAAGATTGATTGGTATTTTCTTTATAAAGCGATTCGATAACTTTGTTCGCATTGCCGGCAATGAATCCGGTGAAATAATCTTTCCATTTTGAAGGCGTGGTGTTTTTTGAATATTCAATGGGGTGGCGCCATACAAACTCCATAAAAGGTCCGGTTATGTCAATGGACTGGTGGTGAAGATTAAGTTTGATTTGAGCGCCTATCGTGCTGCTTTGTTCAATGCCCATTTTGGCAGTGCCTTTGATTTCACCCCCAGTTTGATTTAATGGGAGGTTCAGTTCTGCACTTATGAATTTGTTGAATTCCGTTAATGAATTTATCTTGGGGAGTAGGTGTGCTGCAATGGTAAAGTGATTAGGGCATCGGCCAAAAGCGAGGGTCCAGGCCAGTAACTCATTGACTTCAGATACTTCCCTAAAATGTTCGAGTGAAGGTGTCGGCCAATCGCGCTTGGTAAGGTGATTCGTGATTAAGTTGATTAGTGAGTTGCTTGCGGAGGTGTCGCCGGCGTTTATTTTTTTTATTAAGGCTTTTATTTTTGTTAAGATTGAATCGTCATTGATCTGTTGGGTATATATTTTGATAATTTTTTTAATTTTTGGTGGTAATTCATCTAGGCGGAAATCAGCAAGTACTACTTGAGGTAAGGCTTGTGTTGCCTCAAGCTCAAGTGCATCTACCTCTGCCATCCAAATAAAATCATTTTGCTTTTCTGGCAGGTAACCTTGGCCCTCAAGGCGATAGCCGATATGGGAAAAAATGGTGGAAAGCATGCTGATGCCAGAGTGTATACTTGGTAAATCTATTATGGCAAAGTGATCCAGGATAATGGTTTTACCTTGTTTTTCTAAAGATTTTTCAATCAGGTAGGCATCGGGGGTATAGGTCTTGTACAAACGCCATAAGTTGTTGGTAATTTGAGTTCGTATTTCTTTTAAAAATGCCATGATGCGTTGTGCTTTAGTTTATTCTCGATGATAAGGGTGGCCTTTTAGGATGGATATCGCACGGTAGACTTGTTCGGTGATGATTAGTTTAACCATTTGATGGGGGAATGTCAGCTGACTCAGTGACCAAATAAAATCTGCGTGCTCTAAGCACTCTTTGCTTAAACCTGCTGGTCCACCAATGAGGATAGAGATATTTTGGGCTTCATTTTGCCAATGCTGTAATTTTTGTGAAAGTACTTGCGTGGTTAATTCTTTGCCGTGTTCATCTAGGCTGATGCAAAAATCTTGAGGATGGAGGGCATTCAGAAGTATTTTACCTTCGGCTATTTTTGCTTGTTCAGTGGGTAATTTGCCGTGGTTTTTAAGTGGAAATTCAACGAGTTGAAAATTAAATTCACAAGGAATTCGTTGCATGTATTCGTCTAAGCCTTCTTTGATCCAAGAAGGCGTTTTTTGCCCTAAACTAATCAACTTGATGCGCATGACTTTGTGCCTTTTTAAGGCTTAATGCCTGATGTAGCTAGCTTAAGCTTTTCGGCTTTCACGTTTGCGATCGTTTTCGAGCAGGAATTTTTTACGAATACGAATGCTTTTAGGGGTGACCTCTACCAGCTCGTCATCGTTGATGAATTCTAATGCTTGTTCTAAGGAATGTTTGATTGCAGGTGTGAGAATAATGTTTTCATCTGAGCCTGAAGCACGCATATTGGTAAGTTGTTTGCCTTTTAATACGTTAACAACTAAATCATTATCGCGGGAGTGAATGCCTATGATCATGCCTTCGTAAACTTCGACGTTGGGTTCGATCATCATTAAACCACGCTCTTGTAAATTAAATAATGCGTATCCTGCTGCCTTTCCGGTGGCATTAGAAATTAGCACGCCACGTGTACGGCCGCTTTGAAGGTTCTTTTTCATCGGGCCATATTTTTCAAACACGTGGGTTAAAATACCCGTTCCGGAAGTAAGGCTCAAAAATTCAGTGCGAAAACCAATTAAGCTGCGTGATGGTGCGACGTAATCTAGGCGCACGCGGCCATTGCCATCGGGTTGCATGTTTTGTAAATCTGCTAAGCGTGTACCCATGCGCTCCATGACAGCGCCTTGATGTTCTACTTCTACATCAATGGTGACCGCCTCATAGGGTTCTTGCATTTCGCCGTTTACTTCTTTTAAGATTACTTCGGGGCGTGATACAGCTAGTTCATAACCTTCGCGACGCATGTTCTCAATCAAGATGCCTAAATGTAATTCCCCGCGGCCTGATACTTTGAATTTATCAGGGTCCTCAGTATCTTCTACTTTTAATGCTACGTTATGAATGAGCTCTTTTTCAAGGCGTTCACGAATTTGGCGTGAGGTTACAAACTTGCCTTCTTTACCGGCAAACGGGGAGTTATTGACTTGGAAGGTCATGCTTACTGTGGGTTCGTCAACGCTAAGAGGCGTGAGCGCTTCTACGCATGCAGGGTCGCATAAGGTGTCTGAAATGAAAATTTCTTCTAGGCCGGTGATACAGATAATGTCTCCGGCAAAAGCCTCTGGAACTTCAATGCGCTTTAAGCCTAAATGTCCCAATATTTGTAAGATTCTGCCTTGACGAGTTTTTCCGTTTGTATCAATAATGGTCACGGGCATGTTTGTGCGAGCTTTGCCGCGGTTGATTCGACCAATGCCGATAACGCCCACATAGCTTGAATAATCAAGTGATGAAATTTGCATTTGAAAGGGGCCGTTAATGTCAACCTTTGGGGGTGAGACTTTTTCGATAATTGTTCGAAATAAGGGTTCCATGTTGTCACTTGGCTTGTTTAAATCAAGGGTGGCAAAGCCTTGTAATGCCGAAGCGTACACGATAGGGAAATCAAGTTGTTTATCAGTTGCTCCTAAGCGTACAAATAGATCAAATACTTGATCAATAACCCAGTTAGGGCGCGCGCCAGGCCGGTCGATTTTGTTAACAACTAAAATAGGGCATAAGCCTTGTGCAAAGGCTTTTTGGGTGACAAAGCGTGTTTGCGGCATTGGTCCATCAACCGCGTCTACCAATAATAAAACTGAGTCGACCATTGAAAGCACCCGTTCTACCTCACCGCCAAAGTCAGCATGTCCTGGAGTGTCCACAATATTGATATGATGATTGTCGTAATTAATGGCAGTATTTTTTGCTAAGATAGTAATGCCGCGCTCTTTTTCAAGGTCATTTGAATCCATAACTCGTTCAACTAAGGTCGAGCGTTCGTCGAAGGTACCCGATTGGCGTAGTAATTTGTCGACAAGGGTGGTTTTGCCGTGGTCAACGTGAGCGATAATAGCAATATTACGTAATTTTTCGGGGCTGTTCATAAAGTATGTCAAAGTAAAAGGTGCAGCATTTTAGCATTGTTGAGCCGTTTATACAAATTTTTTCACTGATTTTTGGGAAGATCTATTTTAGAATGTGGGATGAAAATTGAATACAGCTTTTGAGTTTTTTCTGTTTATTATTATTTTTAGTGTGTTAAAATATTGCTATTTGATGGTCAGCAGAGGTTGGCGTGGTGCAAGAGATTAAAATTGATCTAAGTGAAGAGCTTTGGAATCAAAACGATACTGAAACCTTTAAGAATGATGAATATCATCAGATGTTGATGGAGCAGTATAAGGTTTATGTTGAAATGGCCGATCGTGTGAGTGCTCGTAGAAACTTGGCGCAGACTTTTTTTATGACGTTTCATGCCATTATTTTGGGCATTTTGGGTTTGACCTTAAGTCATGAGCAAACTATTCATCGTGTGAGCTTTTTGTTGTTTCCTTTATTGGGTCTTTTGGTAATGTGTTATGGTTGGTGGTCTTTGGTACAATATTTTCGCCGTTTAGCACGTGCTAAAGGTATGGTCATTGCGGAATTAGAAAAACGCTTGCCTTCACAGCCTAGTATTCAGGCGGAATATAAAGCGATGGGGCGTTTAAATCCTTATGGTCCTTTAAAGCGCATGGAAGTTATTTTGCCTATTACTTTTGCGTTGCTTTATATTTTTTCTTTTATTTATGCGACACATTTAGCTTAAGTTACCAACATTCTTGATTTTGATTTGTGCTTGTCTGTGTGTCTTTGTCATCAAGGGCTAGTGTCCCGCAGTTATCTTGAAAAGAAGGTTCAGCGCTGATCATAAAAGAATTTGTGCTGGTGGTTAATCGGTAAGTGTAGTCTTCTTGCGTATTATTAAATCCTAATCTTTCTAATGTTAATTGTGCATAGCCAGAGTTTTGATCTGCATGTTCTTGTAGGCTTAATGCGATATCTTCAAGATAAAGTTCTGCTTGTTTGCGTTCTAGAAGATGGTGATGTTGTTGATAACCATAGTAACAGCTGCCGCTTAAAATAATTATAATGCTCATACAAATGCATAGTTCTATTAAGTTGAAGCCTGCTTGCTGATTCATGTTATTAGGCCTTGTTGACTGACAACTAATTGATATTTCAATCCTGATGGCGTGGTAATTGAGAAGGTTCCATCGTTAAAGGTTTGGCCGTGATTTTGAACTAAAAGTCTGTCGTTGGGATATAAAGCATCATAATGAATGGTTAGTGTTATAGGCAATGTACCAAAATCTTGTATTAATTCGTTGGTATTGCTTAAAATTAAATGTCCATGCCAATTTTCTTGGCATTGATTTTTTTGAGATGCACAAATGATCATATCTTCACTGCGAGTCAAGCCGAGGCTTTGAGAGAGATTGATGGCGGCCGTCACTTGCTTTTTGAAAGTTGTAATCTCGTGAGTTTCATAGAGGTGTGTAAAGCTTTTAACAGAAATAAAAGTCATGAGACTTGTTAAAAAAAGTATGAGTAATAACTCGAGGAGTGAAAATCCAGAATTTGATGTTTTCAAGAGGTAATATCAAAAATAAATCTGATTAAATTATAATCATTTATTTAAGTTAGAGCAACTCCTTGAGTAACAAGTTGAATTGTTTCTGCAATGAAAGAACTGTTAAGTTTTTTTAAGATGCTATTCACCCGATCACTATGTTCGAACACTAACAAGATGCCTGCGGATTTTCCGCGCACAGCCCCTGCGCCAGAAAGTTTTGCTACAATACCATGTTGATATAAATCTAAAATGAGCTGATGGATATTATCAGGCACGACGCCAATGCGTTGCAGTAATAAGTGATTGCGATGGATGTTTGAAAAGAAAATTTGTTGATTTTGTGTTTTTAGAGCATCGTGAATATTTGTGCTTACTTCATTAAAGGCTTGTAGTAATTCAGTGTCATTGAAAAATGAATGTGTGTGCGCGATGCACTCGCCTGTCGAAGATTCGGGGGTGCCGGTATTGATAATGCTTAAAGCCCAATCTGGGAATGTTAATGGTGCGATTTCTTTTTGGGTGAAATAAATACATCCTCCGTGCATGCTCACTTGTAAATCTAATCCGCTTGAACGGCCGTGTTGTAAATTTTCTGCAGCGAGATTAAGCTCAAAAAGTTCATGGATGCTGAGTGGTTTATTCATAAAATGACTTAGGGCGTAATTTAGGCTCACGATGGCTGCTGCTGAAGAGCCCATACCACACCCTGTGGGGATGGTAGAGCATGTATCTAAAGAAAAGCCTTCTTTGAATTTCAAATTTAATTTATCTATGAATGCGCCGGTGGTGTATTCTAATAAATAAAAGGGCTCTTTGATTACATCAGTGATAGAGCGCTCTCCTTGTGTGAAGCTATTATGGCGTTCCTGTAATACTTGTTTTAAACGTTTTAAGTGGCGTAAAGTTCGTTCGCGTTTGTGTTCGAGATTTGCTAGGTTGAATAATACCCTTGGTTTGGATAGAGGGCTGACAGTGGTGGTGCAGAAGCGATCAATGGCGATAGCGATGGCTGGTACGCCATGTAAGATGGCATGTTCGCCGGTAAGGATCAGCTTCCCGGGTGCTTTTGCGCTTACCGAGCCGCGGGCTGTGGTTTCGAGTTGTTCGATGTAGGGTTGTGGGATGCTGATGGCTTTATTTTCAACTTTTTCTGCAACAATGGGTGTGCCATCTGTGTAAATGCGTTGATGCGCTTTTATCGCAGCTAAGCGGAAGTGACCGGTTTGATGCGTTGGAATTGCTAATTCTGAGCCGTCCGTAGGATAGGTGAAACTGTAATAACTCTCGTAGGTAGCTTGATCTAAATTTTTTCGGTGTTCAAGTAAATTTTTGTGGGTGGTAGTTTTTAAATGTGCACTATAGCCGGGCGTAATTTTGACACTAAAAAATTCGCCTATGCAGCCTGAGCCATAACTATAAAGACCAATGCGTTGATGGGCTAAATCTTGTCGATGCTCGAGTAGCGAGAGTAAGCCAAGATATAAAGAGGCAGTATAACAATTACCGATAATGCGGCTGTACGTCAAGCTGTCATTTAATTTTTGTGCAATTTCTTGTTCTGATGGCTTTTCTAGATTATTTACCAGTGCGAGTCTTTGATAGGCTTTTTCTGCTAAACGTGGAATAGGAATGTGAAATAGAAAATAAGCGTGATCTTGATAAGTTCGCTGAGTGTTCTTTTGGTAGTCCTGCCAGGATTCTTTTAGGGCTTTTAAATAGAGATCTACTGAATGTTTTCCATCTACCAGTGCTTCATCGCGATAATTAGGCCGCCAAAAATCCATGGCATCTTCGGTGTAAATGCCAGAGCCTGCCTCAAAACTTAAAAGTTTCGGTGTTGTTGAAACGATTAGTGCTACGGCGCCTGCACCTTGTGAAGGTTCTCCGGGCATTCCTAAGCCATAGCGTGCGATATCTGCAGCGATGATCAGCGCTTTTTGATCAGGATGGTTTTTGGTCCATTCTTGTGCGAGCATGAGTGCCCCTGTCGCGCTGTAACACGCTTGTTTTAATTCAAGGACACGGCAATGAGGGGAAAGTTTTAATAGTTTGTGAATGTATAAGCCTGCTGCTTTAGATTGATCGATCCCGCTTTCAGTTGCAAACAATAATAAGCGAATGCTGTCTTTATCTAAGTTTTTGATGGCTTCTAATGCAGCATTGGCACCAAGTGTGACCACATCTTCATCAGGAGGTGAAACTGCCATTTTTTGAATGCCTAAACCAATATGATATTTTTCTTCGGCAACACCTCGTGCTTTAGCCAGTGTAGCTAACTCTAGAAAGTAATGCGATGTGTAGAAGGAAGCAGATTCAATCCCTATGTGCATAAAAAATTGTTTGTTCCTTTTCTAGGAAGAATGTACGCTAGAATGCTTGCAAGTATAACGAACTCACGGAAAATTGTCGATTCGAAGAGAGGTTATAAAGCGGCTCTTAAAAATTTTATGGTGCTGTGAATATCATCTTCGGTAGTATCGCGGCCAAAAGAAAATCTGAATGAGCAACTTGCTTCATGTGCAGTTAAGCCCATAGCACGTAATACATGGCTTGGTTCCATGTGGGCAGAAGTACAAGCTGAGCTTTGGCTGATTGCGCATTGTTCCTCGAGCGCTAAAAGAAAGCTTTCTGGATCAACATCTTTAAAAGTGATGTTACAAATGTAAGGGATGCTCACGTTAAAATCGCTGTTGATTTGGACTTGTTTTAAATCTTTTAATCCTTCCCAGAATAGCTTTTTTAGGTTAAAAATATGTTTAATTTCTTCTAATATATGTTGTTGACATAGTTCTGCCGCCTTGGTGAAGCCGGCAATTAAAAATGGTGCGAGCGTACCTGCCCTTAAATTTTGTTCTTGACCACCGCCAAAAAATAGAGGTTCGAGTTGTATTTGTGGATGAGCGCGCATGTATAGTGCGCCAATACCTTTAGGGCCGTAGATTTTGTGGGCTGAGAAGGACATCAGATCGATATCAAGTTCTTTGACGTTGATGGGTATTTTTCCTAGTGCCTGTGCGGCATCCACGTGGAAAAATATTTGTTGTTCATGAAGGATTTTTGCAATATCTTTGATGGGATGTAACACGCCAGTTTCGTTGTTTACCATCATGACGGTGGCTAAGATAGTATCTTTACGGATTGCTTTTTTTAAAGCTGCTAGGTCAATAGTGCCTTGTGAATTCACCGGTAGATAAGTTACTTCAAAGCCCTGGCTTTGTAAAAATTTAAGTACGTCTAATACGGCTTTATGTTCGGTTTGAACGCTAATAATGTGTTGTCCACGTTTTTTGTGAAAATGAGCGATGCCTTGCAAAGCTAGATTGTTTGCCTCGGTGGCGCCTGAGGTATAAATAATTTCAGTAGGATGGGCATGAATTATTTCTGCAAAACGTGAGCGCGCTTGTTCAACGGCTGAGGCAGCGTTAAAGCCATAAATATGCGTGGTTGAATGTGGATTGCCAAAGATATGGTCTTTATCCAGGTATTGAAGCATTGTAGTAATGACTTCAGGTGCAACTGGGGTTGTTGCCGCGTAATCGAGGTAAATGGGCTTTTTCATGGGTTTATTATATCATAGCAAGCTTATTTTTTTATAAGCATACGTTCGATATTGCTTAGAATGCCGCGCAGTGTGGTTATTTCAGTATCATCCATTTGAGCGCGTTGAAATAAGCGACGTAGTTTTAGCATCATCACTTCACCGTGCGGACCTTTTAGAAACTCTACGTCATAAGCTATTTTTTGTAGGTGTTGGTAAAAGCGTTCTAGATTTTCATAAGGTGCCAAAATACGTGTGTCTGTTCGAGGTGTCTGTAAAGTATTAAATGCCATCATTAATTCGTAACTGGCTACTTGTACTGCTTGTGCTAAATTTAATGAGCTGAATTCAGGATTGGCCGGAATGTAAACATGATAATGGCAATGTTTTAATTCATCATTGCTAAGGCCAGTGCTTTCGGTGCCAAATAATAAAGAAATCTGATTACCTTTTTCAACTTCTGCAGCGATGGATAAAGCTGCTTCTCTTAGTGTTAATTGGGGCCATTCAAAAATACGTGAGCGCGCACTGGTACCAAAAATAACTTGTGAGGTAGCGAGCGCTTCAACTAAAGTTTTATGTACTTCGGCATTTTCTAGGATATCGGTCGCGCGTGATGCCATTGCGTTTGCTGTGGGCGAAGGAAAATATTGTGGTGCAACTAAAGCTAATTTTGTTAATCCCATGGTTTTCATGGCACGCGCTACCGCGCCTATATTTCCAGGGTGGATGGGTTTGACTAAAGTAATTTTAACTTTATTGAGCATTTGTTGGAATTTTTAACCAAGCAGCGAAAAATCTTTGTGCGATCCATTCGCCCCAAAAGACAGAAATAATACCAACATAAGCGCCGAAAATGAGATCGCTAATGTAATGGTCGGCAAGAATTAAACGTGAGCCTGCGACAATAATAGGAGGAATCAAGCACAAAAGAGTAATCCATTTTTTTCGAAAAAAATGTGCCAAGGTAAAAAAAAGTGTGAATGCAGTTACTGTGTGGCCCGAGGGAGTGGAGCTATAATCTAGAGAAAAATAATGAAAGCCATATAAATTGTTATTTAAAAGATCACAGGGGCGATAGCGAGCGCAGCAAAATTTAATAATCGAGGTGAGGATAAAGGCAAAAATAAGATTAATGCTAAAGGGTAAAATATAATTTCGTAGTTGAAAGTGCGCTTGTTTTCGTTCCCAGACAGTGTAAATAAAACCTATGATTGCTAAGGCGAACCATAATTCTGGAAGAAATAAAATTTTAAGACACTTGCTGAACATGATGAGTAAAGGGCTTTGATAATCATGAGAGATAAAATACATTAAGGGAATGTCTAACCAATTAAAGAATAGTGCATAAATGAGTGCAGTGATGATGAGCCAAAAGAGGGACATTCTAAGTGGAGTTTTGTTCATAGTTTTTTGTTAGTGGACATCTCGAAAAACTAATCTGAAGGCAGAAAGATAGCTTTTCGAGAGGGGTCCTTATTGAATTATTTATTTTTGATAGAATGCTATAATATACCACTCTTACTTTAAGATGCGAGAACTTTAATGCATGATACTGAAGCGCATATTCAATTGAGTGAGAGCTGGAAAGTTCGTCTAAAAGACGAATTCTCCGAGCCCTATATGCAAGAGCTAAAGAAATTTTTATTAGCAGAGAAGGCTGCGGGAAAGATAATTTACCCAAAAGGTTCAGATATTTTCAATGCATTAAATAGCGTTCCATTTGAACGTGTAAAAGTGGTTATCCTGGGCCAAGATCCTTATCATGGGCCGAATCAAGCGCATGGTTTGTGTTTTTCTGTGCAAAAGGGAATTCAAACACCGCCTTCTCTTAAAAATATTTATAAAGAATTAGCTGTTGATGTAGGTGTCACACCTCCCAATCATGGATGTCTAGAGGATTGGACGCATGAGGGGGTTTTATTGCTTAATAGCGTATTAACGGTAGAACAAAATAAACCTGGTAGTCATCAGGGTAAAGGCTGGGAGCAATTTACCGATCGCATTGTTTCGTTATTAAATAAAGAACGTGAACACTTAGTGTTTTTGTTGTGGGGTAGTTATGCTAAAAAGAAAGGTGCTATTGTGGATCGGCATAAGCATTTAGTTCTTGAAGCTGCGCATCCTTCGCCTTTTTCAGTTACAGGCTTTCTTGGTTGTCGTCATTTTTCGCAAGCGAATCACTATCTAGAAGCGCATGGCCTTGCGCCTATTCGTTGGCAAATTCATTAAGAACTTTGATTATGCTTAAAATTGATAAATTTAATCTTACTTATCAGCAGCGCGTATTGTTTGATGCTTTTGGTTTTGAAATTGCGAGTGAAGAGTGGGTAGTGCTTTTAGGTCAAAGTGGCGTGGGTAAGACGAGTTTATTACGAATGATTGCTGCGTTGCCACTTGCTTTTTCGGAGTCGAATACAGAAATTCAAGGTGAGGTGTATTGGCAAGGCAAAAAAAATATTCTTGGTAATGTAGCTTATATGGCGCAGCAAGATGGCTTATTTCCTTGGCTTTCAGTGCTTGATAATGTCTTGATTCCTTTGCGTCTTCAAGGGCGTAACTTTAGTGAAGAAGAAGCAAAAAAATTGCTTGTGCATATGGGGCTTAAAGATTTCTTGCGGTATCGCCCTGGTATGCTTTCGGGAGGAATGCGGCAGCGGGTTGCTTTAGCTCGGACTCTTGTGCAAGATAAGCCTATTTTATTAATGGATGAGCCTTTTTCGGCTTTAGATGCCTTGACGCGATTAGAAATGCAAAATTTGCTTTTTACTTTGGTACGGCCGTTGAAAAAGCTTTTAATTATGGTGACGCATGATCCTTGGGAAGCATTGAAAATTGCTGATCGTGTTATAGTGTTAAGTGGTGCACCTGTAACTATAACTTATACGGTGCAATTACCAAAAAGTTTGTCAGTTCGTGAGCTTACTCCTGAATTACTTGAGCGGTATCAAGAAATTCTATCTGCGCTGGGGCGCTCATAATCTTTTGGTTTCAGAGTGCCTTATGTTAAAATATTCTGTCGGTTTTTAAGAGTGATATATGGGTAATTTTGAATTTCATGCACCTACTCGGGTAGTTTTTGGTCAGCAGCAAATTAGTAAGTTAGGAGAATTAATCCCAGCCAAAGCTCGTGTACTTTTATTGTATGGCCAAGGCAGTATTAAGAAAAATGGTGCTTATGATGAAGTTAAGCAGGCATTATTAGCGCATGAGCTTTTTGAATTTTGTGGCATTGCGCCTAATCCAGAATATGAAACTTTACTTGAAGCACTTGCGATTATTAAAAAAAATAATATTGATTTTATCTTATCTGTTGGAGGTGGATCGATAATTGATGCGGGGAAATTTTTGGCGGCTGCCGCTTGTTTTGTTGGAGATCCTTGGGAAATTGTATTAAGTGGCGGTAAGTTGATTCATGAATCTTTGCCTCATGGTGCAGTGCTTACCTTGCCTGCTGCAGGTTCGGAGATGAATCGCTGGGCGGTGATAACGCGCTGTGCTCTGAAAATAAAACGAGACTTTACGCATCCAAGTTTATTTTTGCGTTTTGTTATTATGGACCCGACTAAAACCTTTTCATTGCCTCCTAAGCAAATTTGTAATGGTATTATTGATGCTTGCGTGCATGTGTTGGAACAATATGTGACTTTGCCTATGGATGCACCGCTTCATGAGCGTCAGGCTGAAGCTGTTTTGCTCACCTTAATTGAACAGGGGCGGCGTATTTTGAGACATCCGGATGATTATCAGGCGCGAGCAAATTTTATGTGGGCAGCCACAGCGGCGCTTAATGGGCATCTTGATGCGGGTATTGTTTCTGATTGGACAGCGCATATTATTGGGCATGAGCTTACAGCATTGTATGGTTTAGCGCATGCTGAAAGTTTAGCGGTCTTGGTCCCTGCGACCTTTAAAATATTGCGGATGTTTAAGCGTGAGCGACTCATTCAATATGGCCGCAATATTTGGCATTTAAACGATGATGATCCTGAAGTTTTGATTACGAATGCTATTCAAGCAACTGAAGATTTTTTTGTTGAAGTGGGTGCCATAGTGCGTTTGCGGTATTATGGTATTGATAAAAATGACTTTAGCATGATCGCTAATAAAATAGAGGCTCAGGGGCTTTTGCCTTTGGGTGAGCGGCGTAATGTAGATAAAGAGTTAATTATAAAAATTTTAGAAGCCGCGTATTAAATAGGAGTGCTGATATTAACAATAATAATGATGATGTGGTCTTGGTAAATGAGCACGATGAAGTGATCGGTCAAGCTGAAAAATTAGCAGCGCATCAACAAGGTTTATTGCATCGTGCTTTTTCGGTCATGTTGTATCGTAAGTGTGGTGAGGAGTTGGAGTTTTTATTACAACAACGAGCACTTGATAAATATCATTGTGGTGGGCTTTGGGCCAATACTTGTTGTAGTCATCCCCGGTTTGGTGAAACGCCTTTAGCTGCGGGTGAGCGTCGTTTAGAAGAAGAGTTAGGTGTTCGTATCGCTTTGCGAGAGATCGGTCATTTTGTGTATAAAGCTCATTTTGATAATGGTTTAACGGAATATGAATTTGATCATGTTTTAGTGGCTGAATATTCGCTTACGCCGCAAGATTTTAATTCTTCTGAAATCATGGCCTTGCAATGGATGCGCGCTCAAGATTTGGCGCAGGCACTCACTTTGTCTCCTAAGACTTATACGCCCTGGTTGGCACAGGTCTATCAATGTTGTTTACAGCATATTTAATTGCTTTTCTCTCGGATTCTTCTTTTTCCTCATGATTGTATCGTTGTGTGGCAGCTATTTTGAGCCTGATCCTGTGTTAGGTCGCATCGTGATTTCCACTGAATGATGCTTATATTTGGTATATACCTAATGCATTTTAATGAGTGAGTTTGGTTCTGTATGTAGGAAAAGGCGGTTTTTCCAGAATCATTTATGTTTTTGTTATTTAAATTGACAAATATCGATTATCGATAAATAATAGTGAAAATATCCTTGGTGGGCTCATGGTGATTCAAAGTTTTGCTGATGAATTGGTGGAGAATATTTATAATGGATTGATTTATGAAGATTTTATTCCGCGGGAGTTACAGCAAAAGCTGGTGCGGATGTTTGATTATCTTAACGCAATTACTGATGTTCGTACAATAAAAATTCTGGGGATCGATAATTTTTCTCGTGATCCTGGTGGCGTTTGGAGCGTTAATGTAAGTCCGCAATGGCGCATCGCGTTTAAGTGGTTTGAAGGGGATATTTATAATTTAGAACTGATAAGGATTGATGCGTCATGATTTTGCCTACGCATAGAAAGCCGACGCATCCTGGAGAGATGCTCTGGGAGGAATTTTTAAAGCCGTTAAATATTTCTCAAAAAAAATTGGCCACGCATTTGGGTTGGACTACCGCAAGGCTTAATGAAATTATTCACGGCAAGCGTGGCATAACTGCAGAATCTGCTTTTGCGTTAGCTGATGCTTTTGAAGTTGCTCCAGAATTTTGGTTAAGTTTGCAAGTAGTTTGGGATTTATGGCATGCAGCACAGAATCGAAAAATAATTGCCCCTCTTGCTTATTAATTTTTGACGCTGAATTTTGCTTTTGTTTCTAAGCACATTGCCGTTAGTTCTTTACCCCAAACCGCTCCTGTATCCAAAGCGAAGGCGTGTGGGTGCGTTGATCGGCCTTGTAGTGATGCCCAGTGTCCAAAGATAATGTTTTGAGTTGCAGTTTTCCGTCCAGGAACGAGAAACCAAGGATAAAAATTTGCGGGACAATTTAGGTCTTTTGTTTTTAAATCTAGATGTCCAGCTTGATCGCAAAAGCGAATCCGAGTTAGATAATTGGTGATCACGCGAATTCTGATAAACCCCTGTAATTGATCGTTCCAGAGATTGGGGGCATTGCCGTACATGTGTCTTAAATATTCGCTAGCCTCAGTGCTTTTTAATGCGGTGCTTACCTCGTTTGCTAATGTTAATGCTTGCTCCAGAGACCACATAGGGGCAAAGCCAGCATGAACCATTGTGTAATTTAGGATTGGGTCATAATGTACCAGAGGTTGCTGTTGTAGCCAATTTATTAATTCTTCTCGATCAGGAGCGCTTAAAATATCGCCTACAGTATCTTCTGAAGTAAGGTTGCTAACACCAAAATGAAGTGCGAGTAAGTGTAAATCATGGTTGCCGAGGACGCATATGGCTTTATTTTTTAAGTCTTTTATAAAGCGTAGGGTATTTAGTGAATCGGGGCCGCGGTTTACTAAATCTCCGACAAACCACAAAGTATCTTGCTTCGGATTAAAATTTAATTTTTCTAGCAAATGCATTAAAGGCTTAAAGCAGCCCTGAACATCGCCTATAGCATAAGTGGACAAATGTGCTCCTTAGATTTATTGAGCTTTTTTAGGTTTAATCATTACGCAGGAGCGTACAAAAGGTCCGTTTTCACAAAAGCTGCGTTTAGGATCTTGCGGATAACTGCTAAAACGTGGATCGAGCTCAGGTAAAGTCGCCGTAGCTTTAATGTGATACAGAGGGTCTGCTTCATAATGAAAAAAATCAAAATCCGTGTTACTGATGAGGTGGTATAGGCTGTTTGTTCGTTCTTCTAAGCGTTTTTGAAAGCGTTCCAATAGGTATTTAACGTTTCGTGCATCCTCAAGAACATTACGGAAATTATGGCCTGGCGTTAATGAAAGTAAGGTAGGTAGCATTAAAGAATAATAAACAGCCTCGCCTTGGTTTCGATTCAGATACGTAGGTGCGAGGATGGTGGGGATGTAGTGTTTGAGTTTGTAATTTTCAAGATATGCTTTTTCAATGATATTAATAGGGGCAGTATCTGTGTCCTCGTGATTTAAGGGCTTGAATCCTAGCAGTGCTCCTGCGGCGATATCGATTAAATGTTTTACAGATTCTAGGATGTAGACGTTAGGTTTTAGGCGGGTCTCGGCTTGGGTTTGTGTTAAAATTTGCCAGATTACTTCAAAGGTAATGTGATTGCGTAAGTGCATTGAGTTATGCCATTCTTGCTGTAAGCACGTGTAATGAAATTGAGCCCATTCTTTTTTAGGCATGGCTTCAAACCATCCTCTGCCTAAATATAAAACGTCACATTGCCAATCATTTTTTATGCGTTCTGAATCTGTGATGCTCTTAAATAAATTGCCTTGTTGAAACATGTTGTGTGGAGGATAAGATGCGTTAATGTTTAATAATCGTTGCATCCTTCCGTGACTTGCGCTATCCATAGCTTTCGGGACTAAAAATAATGTTCGTGCTCCTGCGGCAATATCCCACATTTGATGGCGATAGGGTGAGTTTGGAGCATCCAAAAGCTCCCATAAACCATACATATCGCCTTTGTTAAAGATATGTAGTGGATGCACACGTGCTTCAAAGTTTACAAAAACCTCGGCGTTTTTATTCAAAAAAATGCCTGCGATCATTTTGGCATAACTAAATTCAGTTTTAAAAGGTTCTGGCAGGTCGACTTGATCTATTGGAAATAGCTGATTATTAATCGGTAATTGCGTAGTGCCGCTTTTAGCAATCAAGTCACCAAATTTGTAGCTTGCAAGATATAGCCTAGCCGATTGTTGAGTGGCCGCGGCATCCATAGCCTCAAAAAAATTCGGATTGATTTGTTTGATTTGATCTTTGACTTCTTCCCAAGAAACTTCGCGAATCGCCATGAACTTCCAACCTGAAAACTAGCGTGTCTTAAGCTTATAACATATGCGTCGTGCTGACAATAAGATTGTTTTTAAAATTCGTGTTTTGATATTTTACTTATTTGTGAATAAAATATTTTTTTGATAAAATTGGACACTTTTTCTAAAAAGATTTATTGTGATATATGATAAGGTTTTTGATGTAATTGTCGTTGGCGGTGGGCATGCTGGAACTGAAGCTGCTTGTGCTGCTGCGCGAATGGGGATGCAGACATTGCTTCTGACTCATAATATTGAAACCTTAGGGCAAATGTCTTGTAATCCCGCTTTTGGAGGTATTGGTAAAGGACATCTCGTGAAAGAGATTGATGCTCTGGGTGGGCTTATGGCGCTTTGTGTCGATGAAGCTGCAATTCAGATGCGTGTTTTAAATAGTAGTAAGGGCCCTGCGGTGCGCGCAACCCGTGCTCAGGCCGATCGTTTGCTTTATAAATCGGCTGTTCGAGTACGCCTTGAGCGCTATCCTAATTTAACGCTGTTTCAGCAAGCGGTTGATGATTTAATTATTGTAGGCGAGCAAATAAAAGGTGTAGTTACGCAAATGGGTTTGCGCTTTCATGCGCCTGCTGTGGTATTGACGGCGGGGACTTTTTTAGGCGGAAAAATTCATATTGGTATGCAAAATCACGCAGGTGGACGGGCGGGAGACCCGCCTTCGATTGCTTTGGCAGCGCGTTTGCGCGAATTGCCTTTTCGCGTAGGGCGTTTAAAAACAGGGACGCCGCCACGTATTGATGGTAAAACTGTCAATTTTGAGGGTTTGGCAAAACAAGAAAGTGATCAGCCTTTACCGGTGTTTTCTTTTATGGGGCGTCGAGAGCAGCATTCGCAACAGATTCCCTGTTATATTACCCACACGAATGAAAAAACCCATGACATCATTCGTAAGAATTTACATTTATCACCTATGTATGCAGGTATTATTGAGGGTGTTGGTCCACGTTATTGTCCTTCCATAGAAGATAAAGTAGTACGCTTTGCCGATAAAAATCAACATCAGATTTTTGTTGAGCCAGAAGGTTTAACTACGACTGAGCTTTATCCTAATGGTATTTCTACAAGTTTGCCTTTTGAGGTGCAAATTCAAATTGTGCGTTCGATGAAAGGCTTTGAGCAAGCGCATATTATTCGTCCCGGTTACGCAATTGAATATGATTATTTTGATCCGCGTGATTTAAAACCTTCGTTGGAAACGAAATTTATCCAAGGCTTGTTCTTTGCTGGGCAAATTAACGGCACCACAGGTTATGAAGAAGCAGGTGCGCAGGGAATTTTAGCGGGTATTAATGCGGGCTGTTATGTCAAAAACATAGAGCCCTGGGTTCCTGCGCGCAATCAGGCGTATATTGGTGTTTTGGTTGACGATTTGAATACTTGCGGTACGGTCGAGCCTTATAGAATGTTTACCAGTCGCGCCGAGTATCGATTGCAGTTGCGCGAAGATAATGCCGATGCGCGGCTCACCCCTCGAGCGCGAGCTTTAGGCCTAATTGATGATAAACGCTGGGCGGCTTTTGAAGCAAAGCAAGAAGCTATTTTAAAAGAATCTGCGCGTTTGCAAGCCTATGTGGTTCAGCCTGATTCATCTACGGCCTTAAATTTAAAAGCGCGTAAAAATATTGAGCTTCAACGTGAATATCATGCCTTGGAGTTGCTAAAGCGGCCTGAGGTAACTTATGCGGATTTGCATGAAGCTATTGATCCTGAAGTTTCTGAGGATGTAGCTGAACAAATCACAATTGCAGTGAAGTATGCAGGTTATATTGAGCGCCAACATCAAGAAGTCGAACGGCATAAGCGTTATGAGTCTTTGTTGATTCCTGAGCGTTTTGATTATGAAAAAATGCCAAGTTTGTCAGCAGAAGTACGGCAAAAATTACAGCAAGTCAGACCTGTGACTTTAGGTCAGGCGAGTCGGATTCCGGGTGTTACGCCTGCGTCTATTTCATTGTTGCTTATTTATCTAAAAAAGAAATCTTTCTGACCTTCATTGAACTTAGGGCCTTCAGAGGTTAAACTAAAATAGTAAACAAAATAAAGGAGTAAATGATGAAAATTGATATTGGTTTATCAGATACGCAAAGAAACCAAATTGCAGAAGGTTTAAGCAAGCTGCTTGCTGATTCTTATACATTATACCTTAAGACCCAAAACTTTCACTGGAATGTTACTGGGCCTCATTTCAAAAGTTTGCATTTGATGTTTGAAGAGCAATATACTGACCTTGCGGCGGCAGTTGATGTTATTGCTGAACGCATTCGCGCTTTGGGAATTTTTACACCTGCGAGCTACGTTCAGTTTTCGCAGCTTACTAAAATTAAAGAATCGCTTGAAACTCCAAGTTGGGATAAAATGATTGCGCAACTTATTGAGGGTCATGAAACTGTAGTGCGTACTGCGCGTGCCTTAGTTCCCGTAGTTGAAGCGGCCAAAGATGAAGTGACACTTAATTTGTTAGCAGAGCGGATGGATGTTCATGAAAAAAATGCATGGATGCTGCGTAGTTCTGTTTAGTCACTCATGAAGATTTTAGTCATTAAATTATCTTCATTAGGAGATCTCATTCACGTATTTCCGGCGTTATCTGATGTACAAAAAGCGATGGGTGATGTTCGTGTCGATTGGATGGTTGAAGAGGTTTTTGCTCAAGTGCCTGCTTGGCATCCATTAATTCGTCAAGTTATTCCTGTAGGTTTAAGGCGCTTGAAGCAGCAAGGATGGTGGCGCCTTAAAACCTTAAAAGAAATCTGGGCAATGCTTAAAAAAATACGTGCCACGCATTATGATCTTATTATTGATGCGCAGGGCCTGTACAAAAGTGCTTTGCTTGCTTGCCTGGCCCGAGGAAAGCGAGTAGGCTTAGCAAAAGGTAGTAGTCGCGAAAATGTAGGTTGGTTGTATCAGCAGCGCTTTTTTATTTCTTGGGAACTCCATGCTATCAAACGTGTACGTGAATTATTTGCGCAGGCTTTGCATTATGATTATAAGGAGCAGCATGTAGATTATCAGTTGGGTTCATGGCAGGGGCAGGATTCAAAAGAGTTGGTTTTTGTGCATGCAACTACGTGGGCTACTAAACATTATCCACAAAAATATTGGCATCAGTTAGTGCGCTTCGCTTGTCAAAATTTGTGGATCGTTGCATTGCCGCAAGTCAATACGCATGAACAAAGAGAAGCACAAGAAATTATCACTGGGTTTGAGCAGCACGCAGTTGTTCTTCCTAAGATGGATTTAACAGCTATGCGTGATTATCTTAGAAAGGCTCGTGGTGTTGTTGCTGTGGATACAGGGCTTGCGCATATTGCTGCTGCGATGAATGTTCCGACACTTACACTGTATGGTCCGACTGATCCTAAAGAAATTGGGACGCAGGGACAGCATCAAGAGCATTTACATGCAATATTTGAATGTGCTCCGTGTTGGCAAGTGGTGTGTACGCATGTTGACCGAATGCATGAACCTCATCCGCCTTGTTTTAAAACTATTCCCCCTATTTTAGTTTGGGATAGATTTAGCAAGCTTTTGGACAAAACTAATAAGGACAAAACTTGAAAAAAACTAAAAAGACTTTTATGTCATTTTTTAAAAAGAAAAAGAAACAGGACTGGCGCGCAGAAGATCCCTTTCAGGATCGTGAGTCTGAGCGCTATGTTGAGCCTATTCCTAGTCGAGAATATATCCTTAAAGTATTAAATGAAGCGACTGCACCTTTACAGTTAGAAGATTTATTGACCTTGTTTAATTTAGTGGGCGAGCGTAATAAAGATGGCTTGCGTCGGCGTTTGCGTGCGATGGAGCGTGAGCAGCAATTAGTATTGACCGAAGCTGGCACTTATCGGTCTTTCATTGTGGGTAAAGATAAAGATTTTTTGGGTGCGGAAAAAGCTTTTGTAAAAGCAAAAGAAGTTGTTAAAGTTAATCTTGAGGTTGCGGCGAAGCTGGCTATTGATGAGCATCATCTGCCGCATGAATGGCCTAAAGAAGTACTGCGAGAAATTAATAATATTAGTTTAGAGATTAGTGCAACTGAGCGTGAAAAACGACGTGATCTTCGGGCCTTGCCTTTGGTGACGATTGATGGTGAAGACGCTAAAGACTTTGATGATGCTGTGTATTGTGAACGTGTGGGTGAAGATTATCATTTGATTGTGGCTATTGCTGATGTTTCTTATTATGTTCGTTATGGTAGTGCTTTAGATCAAGAAGCTGAGGTTCGTGGAACGTCTGTTTATTTTCCGCAAAAAGTTATTCCGATGTTGCCTGAAGTGTTATCGAATGAGTTGTGTTCGTTGAAGCCTGATGTTGATCGTTTGTGCTTGGTTGCCGATATGATGGTGAGTAGTGAAGGTCAGTTGTTACGCTACGAATTTTATGATGCCATTATGTGTTCTAAGGCACGTTTGAATTACACTCAGGTTGCTAAAGTTCTAGAAGATCCAGAGTTAGGAAAAACGCCGCCCTATAATAAATTTGCCTCAGTGTGGTCGCATGTTTTTGATTTGTATGCTTTGTATAAAATTTTATATCGCGCGCGCGTGGCCCGGGGCGCCTTGGATTTTGACACCGTTGAGGGTGTGTTGGTTTTAGATGATCAAGGGGTTTTAAAAAGAATTAAACCTGTGGTGCGTAATGAGGCGCATAAACTTATTGAAGAAGCGATGCTGCTTGCAAACGTTGCTGCTGGTCGCTTATTGGAGCACGCGAACCGTGCTGGTATTTATCGTGTCCATGAGGGTTTGAAAGAGGATAAATATCCGGGTTTGCGAGATTTTTTAAGTTCTCGTGGGCTTAAATTAGTTCGTCATCTTCCTACCGCAAAAGAGCTTAACCAAGTATTGATGGTGGCTTATGATCGTCCGGATTTTTCAGTTTTACAGACGGCGGTATTGCGCTCGATGACTCAGGCAATTTACAATCCTCATAATATTGGGCACTACGGTTTGGCATATGATACTTATACGCATTTTACTTCGCCTATTCGACGTTATCCGGATCTTTTAGTGCATCGATTAATTCGTAAAATTTTATCAAGCCATGATCAAGCCGGTCATGTTTATGATGAAGATACTTTAATAGCACTGTGTGCGCATACTTCTACGACCGAGCGGCGTGCTGATGAAGCCAGCCGTCAAGTGGTTATGACTTTGAAATGTGGTTTATTGCAAGAGCATTTGGGTAAGGAGTTTACCGGAATTATTGCTGCGGTAACCCATTTTGGTTTGTTTGTTACTTTAGAAGAATGGTTGGTTGATGGATTGGTGCATGTTACGAGTTTGCCTGCAGATTATTATCAGTTTGATCCTGTGCATCATCGATTGCAAGGTGAGCGTAGCGGGCGCATTTACCAGATTGGACAAGAGCTTCGGGTTAAAGTGGTAAAAGTTGAACCGCTTGAACGTAAAGTAGATTTTTTAATTGCCGGTTATGAAAATGCGCGCAAACGACCAGGTCGTAATAAAAGTACTCATAAACGTAGTAAGAAATAAAATATCATGGTAGATGCGCATATTATTGAGCCTAAGCTTGCAGCGACTTCCAGCGTTATTTGGTTACATGGTTTAGGTGCTGATGGTTATGATTTTGCGCCCTTAGCGCAAGAGTTTAAATTACCCGCGACGCGGTTTATTTTTCCGCATGCGCCTGTGCGTCCGATCACGATCAATAATGGTTATGAGATGCGCGGTTGGTATGATATTGTCAGTTTAAATCGTGATGAATTTGTTCATGATCTTGAGGGTATTGAAGCTTCGTGTGCTTTAGTGCAACGTTTGATAGCGCAAGAACATGAGCACGGTATTGCGTATGATAAAATTGTTCTTGCTGGCTTTTCTCAGGGCGGTGCAATTGCGTTGTTTTCTGGTTTGACGCTCGCACATCCGTTGGCCGGTATTTTGGCCTTATCAACTTATGTGCCAGCGCCAGAAGTTTTGTTAAGTCGTTGTGAGCCCATTACTCGGAATATTTTGATGATGCATGGTGATCAAGATGAAGTGATTCCTTTGCTTGTCGCGCAGGATGCGTTGTTATATCTTGAATCAATTAAGCAATATCCAGAATTCAAAATCTATCCTATGGGGCATTCTGTATGTATGCCACAGGTTTTGGATATTGCAAAATGGTTGCAGGATCTTTTATTGTGAGTTTCCTTTTTAAGCGTTTGATGGTACAATGATTGGTCTTAAGTGCGGGAGAAAATCATGGATAGCTTAATTATTGTAGCGGTAATTGTGGTAGTTTTGGTTTATGTGGTTGCTACTTATAATCGTTTAATTTCTTTGATTGAAACGATACGTAATAATCAAAAACAGATTGATATTCAGCTGGATCGTCGTTATAAAGTTTTTCAATCTTTGATAGAGGTTGTTAAAAAATATATGGATTATGAGCAATCTACTTTAAAAGATGTCGTGGCGTTACGTAATCAAGCGCAAACCGCTAAAACTCAGGGCGATAGTGTTGGTATGATGCAAGCAGAGAATAAAATCTCGAGTATTCTTTCGGGATTGCAGGTGGTTTTTGAGCAATATCCTGATTTAAAAGCGAATCAAAATGCTTTGCAACTTCAAGAAGAAATCGTTAATACCGAAAATAAATTGGCATTTTCTAAGCAAGCTTTGAATGATAGCATAGAGCGTTATAATGCGCTGAAAAAATCATTCTTCCAGTCGCTTCTAGTTAAATTATTTACCAATCTTAATCAGGATTTTCCTTATTGGCAGCTTGATGCAGCAAGCGTTCAACAGCAAGAAAATTATACGGTTAAATTTTAATTCACAATGGATAATTTAAATAATTTTCAATGTCACACTACGGATTGGCGTCAATCTATTAAAATTAATGGTCGGCGTACAGTCTTGGTTATTGTGACCTATCTACTTATTTATGGTTTTATAGGCTTGCTATTTGACCTTTATATGGCTAGTCGTGCTATGCCGCAGATGCCTTTGCCTACCTTGATGACCATGCTCTTAACTTTTCAAATTAAGCCGGTATATACCTTGGGAGCGATGGTAGTTGCAGCTATTTGTGTTTATATTACTTTTGCTTGTTATAAAAAGCTAATGCTGTTGGGTACTGACTATTTTGAGATTACGCCTACTACTGCACGCTCTGTTTTAGAGCAACAAATTTACAATGTGGTTGAAGAAATGAAAATCGCTGCAAGCATGCCTTATATGCCACGAGTATTTATTATTGAGGCGAATTATATGAATGCCTTTGCTTCTGGGTTTAGTAATAAATCTGCTATGATCGCTATTACTCGGGGTTTGGCGGAGAAGCTCAATCGTGCTGAATTACAAGCAGTATTGGCCCACGAATTAAGCCATATTCGGCATATGGATATTCGGTTAACTTTATTTGCTTCAGTTTTGAGTAATTTAATTTTGATGTGTGTAGATGCTTTATTTTGGAGTGCACTATCTTCAAATAACCGGGGACGAGAAGAAGGGCGTTCACGTAATCAATTATTT
The DNA here is from genome assembly GCA_020050355.1 of Gammaproteobacteria bacterium. Classification (GTDB taxonomy): domain Bacteria; phylum Pseudomonadota; class Gammaproteobacteria; order Francisellales; family CACEW01; genus CAIQBE01. Next base: position 74,825 of record JAGVKT010000117.1, read on the forward strand.
TTGCTCATAATGATTTTGCGTTTTTTACTACCATTAATTACTTTGCTTTTACAGCTTTATTTGAGCCGCACGCGAGAATATATGGCAGATAGCGGTGCAGTTGAATTGATGCGCGATAATCATCCGCTTGCACAAGCTTTACTTAAAATTCATCAGGATCATGAAGCACATCAAGGAGATTATCAAGCGGCTTATCAAAGTACGGCGCATGAGCAAGTGCGCAGTCAGGCTTATATTTATGATCCAAGCTTAGCGGGTATTGGTGGTTTGGGCAGTGGCAATTTATTCTCAACCCATCCTTCAATCGCTGCACGTTTGAAGGCCTTGGGTTTTTCAGAGAAGCAATAAATTTGATATTGTTTTAGAAAATCGCTATGATAGCTCCAGTCAAAATATAGGATCTCCACGATGAAAATATTAATGCCAGCAGTTTTGCTAGCTACAGCTCTTACTTTGCCTGTGGCGAGTATGGCGACTCCAAAAGCGTCAAATAATAAACCTTTAAATACTGCTGCAGCTACGCAATTAGTGAATAAAATTTTAAGTGGGCAGGGTACTATCGTACAGACTTTTCCTGCAGCTAATAATTTGATTGGCTTTGTAGTTCGCTCTGCTCAAGGTGATAATGGTATTGTTTATGCGGATGCAAAAGGTCAGTATCTTTTTGTCGGCTCAGTAATTAATGCCCAGGGCCAGGATTTAACGCAGTTATTTACCAATCAATATATCAATAGTAAGATTGCGGGTCCTGCGTATCAAGAAGCGGTCAATCGCGCTTGGTTTGCTGATGGTCAGGATAATGCGCCTCATAAGGCTTATATTCTTATTGATCCAAATTGTATTTTTTGTAATTTACTCTATAAACAAGTTGCGCCTTTGATCGCTAATGGTCAATTACAAGTGCGTTGGATTCCTGTGGCTTTTCGCGATCCTTCTAGCCCAGGTAAGGCTGCGGCTTTATTAAATGCGGGATCGGATGAAGCAGCTGATAAGTTATTAGCACAGAATGAAGATGGTTTTAATAATCAAACAGAATCGGGTGCGTTGGTTCCACTAGCAGCTAATGCGAATGATCCTGCAGTCACCGCAGCATTTACTAAAGTCACGCAAAATACTGCATATTTTAGTCATTTTGGTTTTCAAGGAACGCCGACGATTCTTTATAAACAAGCGGATGGTAAAGTGATGATGGTGCCCGGTTTGCCGCGTGGTCAAGCTTTTCAAGATATGATTACGAGCATGGGTTCAAGTTGGTAGCTCATGTTAACCTCTGAAATAAAAAAAAATTTAAAGTCAAAAGCACATGCGTTAAAGCCCGTGATTTTATTGGGGCACAATGGTTTAACTGATGCGGTGTTAAAAGAAATAATCAATGCGCTTGCATATCACGAGTTAATTAAGATCAAATTGCCGCAGTTAGAATATGCACAACGGCAGTTGCTAACAAATGAAATTCTTGCAGCGACTCATGCGCAGCTTGTGCAATCAATGGGTCGAATTGTTACGCTGTACCAAAAAAAAGAAGATGCCAGCGATTCTTGATGTCTTTTAGGATTATTTATGGTTTACCCGATACATCAATTAAAGCGTTTACGCCGAACATCTGCTTTGCGCGATCTGGTGCAAGAAACGCGTCTTACTTCAGCTGAATTGATTTATCCTTTATTTATTGTTCCTGGAAAAAACCAAGAGCAGCCTATTCATAGTATGCCTGAGCAATATCGTTATTCTCCAGATGCATTGATGCCGATTTTAGAAAAAATTAATGCCTCAGGGGTGAAGACAATTTTATTGTTTGGGCAAGCAGATGTGAAAGATGCGCAGGGATATTCGGTGTATGCAGCGGATAGCTGTGTGGTTCAAGCGCTTGCGGTAATTAAAAAATATAATCCGGAATGGGTAGTGATTACTGATGTATGTTTATGTAGTTATACAACTCATGGACATTGTGGGCTATTAAAAGTGTTGCCTAATGGTCAAAGAATTATTGATAATCCAAAAACGCTAGAGGTTATCAGTAAGGCTGCGGTGGTTTATGCGCAAGCTGGTGCAGATATTGTAGCGCCTAGTGGTATGGCTGATGGGATGGTTGCAGCAATTCGTGCTCAGTTAGATCGCCAGCATTTAGATCATGTGGCAATTTTAGCGTATGCTGTTAAATATGCTTCGAGTTTTTATGGGCCGTTTCGAGAAGCCGCTGATTGCGCGCCTGAGGAGGGTGATCGTCGTGGTTATCAAATGAATTTTGCCAATAAAAAAGAAGCGTTGTTAGAAGCGGCGTTTGATGTTGAAGAGGGTGCAGACTTATTAATGGTGAAGCCTGGTTTGCCTTATTTAGATGTTTTAAGTGAGTTGACACAGCATTTTTCTTTGCCGGTCTTTGCTTATCAAGTCAGTGGGGAATACAGTATGATTAAAGCTGCCGCTCAACAGGGCTGGCTTAATGAGCAGCAGGCAGTGCTTGAAAGTTTGCTTGCGCTTAAGCGTGCAGGTGCTCGTGCTATTATTACATATTTTGCCCTAAGCGTTGATCTTGGTGCGCGCTAAAGTTTACTGTTGCTTGCTTGGGGTGTATTGAAATAATTCGATATGCTTTTTTTCTCCGGTTTGATTATATTTGTAGGATGATGGGTGTAAAGTTATGAAAACGTTTCAATGTAATGCGGAAGGTTATTTGTTAGATGAGCTTGCATGGACGCCGCAATTTGCAGAGCAGGTGGCGTTGGTTTTGCAAAAAACGTTAACGGAGTTTGATTGGAAGGTTATCGCATTTGTGCGGGAGTTTTATGCTGAGCATCGTTTGATGCCATTGACGAGGGTTATTGTTCAGCAGATTAAAGCGTTAGATCCGCATTTTAATAGTATCCATTTGCAAGCGCATTATACGGACAAGCCCCTATGGGTTCTTGCTAAGCTCGCTGGTTTGCCTAAGCCAGTGCAATGCATCTGAAAATAAGATGATTTTTTTACTTCAATGTGGTGTCAATTTGTTTTATTAAATTTCTTTATAAAATTCTTGCAAAGTTGTTGACTGTAGGTATGTTTTCGACTACAATTGCCCTTCTTTTCGGTGAAGCTATTTAGTAAGCAAGATTTTATTTCGGAGATTTTATGACAACAGTTAACCAATTAGTGCGTGCACCTAGAAGCCATAGAGGTACAAAATCTAAGGTGCCGGCATTAGGTGGATCGCCACAACGTAGAGGGGTTTGTACACGTGTGTATACAACAACTCCAAAAAAACCAAACTCTGCATTACGTAAAGTATGTCGGGTTAGGTTAACCAGTGGTTTTGAGGTATCAAGTTATATTGGTGGTGAGGGACATAATTTACAAGAGCACTCCGTGATTTTGATTCGTGGTGGTCGGGTAAAAGACTTGCCGGGTGTTCGTTATCATACTGTACGTGGTTCGCTTGACTGTGCTGGCGTGAAAGATCGTAAGCAAAGTCGTTCTAAGTATGGTGTTAAACGCCCCAAATCTTAATGAGTAGTATATATAGGAAGGAATATGCCTAGAAGACGAGAAGTAGAAAAACGCGAAATTTTGCCAGATCCAGTATATAAAAGTGTGGTCTTAGCTAAATTTATTAATCAAGTGATGCGCAGTGGTAAAAAATCAATTGCAGAAAAGATTGTTTATGGTGCGCTGGACTCTATAAAAGAGAAATTAAAAGTCGCCAATCCTGCTGAAGTATTGACGAGATTTGAAAAAGCTTTAGAGAATTTACGGCCTATCGTAGAGGTGAAGTCTCGCCGTGTTGGAGGTGCGACTTATCAAGTTCCTGTGGAAGTACGCAGTGAACGGAGTTTCACATTGGCCATGCGTTGGTTGATTGATTCGGCAAAATCGCGTCGCGAAAAGACTATGGCTTTACGTTTAGCTGCAGAAGCAATAGATGCAATGGACAATCGTGGTAATGCTTATAAAAAGCGTGAAGATGTGCATCGTATGGCTGAAGCTAACAAAGCTTTTGCGCATTATCGTTGGTAGATGAGTTTCCTTTTCATAGGAAATGGATGATTAAAGAATTATAAATTAAGGAAGAAAATATCGTGGCTCGTACGACTCCTATTGAACGTTACCGTAATTTTGGTGTTGTCGCGCACGTTGATGCAGGTAAAACTACCACAACGGAGCGTATCCTTTATTATACTGGTCTAACGCACAAAATGGGTGAAGTTCATGAAGGTACTGCAACCATGGACTGGATGGTGCAAGAGCAAGAACGTGGTATTACCATTACTGCAGCTGCGACTACGGTGCGGTGGCGCGGTATGGCGAAACAATACCCACATGAGTTCCGCTTTAATATTATTGATACTCCCGGTCACGTAGATTTTACCATTGAAGTTGAGCGTTCGTTGCGTGTATTGGACGGAGCTGTGGTTGTTTTTTGTGGTACCTCAGGTGTTGAGCCTCAATCTGAAACAGTTTGGCGTCAAGCTAATAAATATCAAGTTCCGCGGGTCGTATTTGTTAATAAAATGGATCGTGCCGGTGCTAATTTCTTTCGTGTAGTTGAGCAGATTAAAAAACGTTTAGGTTCTAATCCTGTGCCGGTACAGATTCCTATTGGAGCTGAAGAGAATTTTGAAGGTGTTATTGATTTAATCACCATGAAAGCAATTTATTGGAATGAGGCGGATAAAGGTTTGACCTTTGAGCTAAAAGAAATTCCAGAAAATTTAAAGGCAACCGCTCAAGAATATCACGATAAAATGATTGAAGCGGCGGCTGAGGCCTCTGATGAATTGATGGATAAATATTTTAATGGACAGGCCTTAACGGTTGAAGAAATTAAAAAAGGTTTGCGTAAGCGTTCTTTGGCCAATGAAATTGTTGTTGCTTTTTGTGGTTCGGCCTTTAAAAATAAAGGTGTTCAAGCGATGTTAGATGGTGTGATTGAGTTTTTACCTGCGCCTAATGAAGTTGCTGCGATTAAAGGTGTGCTTGAGAATGGTGAAGAATCTTCATGCCCAGCTGACGATAAAGCGCCTTTTGCAGCTTTGGCGTTTAAATTAGCAACAGATCCTTTTGTTGGTAATTTAACTTTTATTCGTGTCTATTCAGGCGTAATGCAATCAGGTGATGCTGTTTATAATCCCGTTAAAGGGAAGAAAGAACGTATCGGCCGTTTGGTGCAAATGCATGCTAAAGATCGTGAAGAGATTAAAGAGGTACGTGCAGGAGATATTGCTGCTGCGATTGGTTTGAAAGACGTTACGACTGGTGATACTTTGTGTCATCCTGATCATATTATTACGCTTGAACGGATGGAGTTTCCTGATCCGGTAATTTCGGTTGCAGTAGAACCTAAGACTAAGGCTGATCAAGAAAAAATGACTATAGCTTTGAGTAAGTTAGCGAGTGAAGATCCTTCCTTCCGTGTTCATACGGATGAAGAAAGTGGCCAGACTATTATTGCCGGTATGGGTGAATTGCATCTTGAAATTATTGTCGATCGGATGAAGCGTGAATTTGGTGTTGAGGCGAATGTAGGTAATCCGCAAGTAGCTTATCGTGAAACCATCAAAAAAATGGTGGAGCAGGAAGGTAAATTTATTCGCCAATCTGGTGGTCGTGGTCAGTATGGACATGTCTGGCTTAAGATTGAACCTAATGAATTGGGCAAAGGTTTTGAATTTGTTAATGAAATTGTTGGTGGTGCTATTCCTAAAGAATACATCATGCCTGTAAGTAAAGGTATTGAAGAGCAGATGCAAAATGGTGTTATTGCTGGGTATCCAGTTATTGATGTAAAAGTTACGTTGTTTGATGGTTCTTATCATGATGTGGATTCTAGTGAAATGGCTTTCAAAATTGCAGGTTCTATAGGTTTTAAAGAGGGTGCACGCAAAGCCAGTCCAGTGTTGCTTGAACCCATTATGAAAGTTGAAGTTGTTACTCCAGAAGATTACATGGGCGATGTGATTGGTGACTTAAATCGTCGTCGTGGTATTATTTTGGGTATGGATGAAAATCCTTCAGGAAAGGTTGTTACCGCCGAGGTACCTTTAGCGGAGATGTTTGGTTATGCAACTGATGTGCGTTCGATGTCTCAAGGGCGTGCAAGTTATGCTATGGAATTTTTACATTATTCAGAAGTACCTAGCAACGTTGCTAAAGATATTATTGAAAAACGTAGTACCACAAGTAATTAAAGAATAAAGATCTAACATTTAATAGGAGTTAATCATGGCAAAAGAGAAGTTTGAACGAACCAAGCCGCACGTCAACGTAGGTACGATAGGACACGTAGACCATGGCAAGACGACGCTAA
>JAGVKT010000012.1 GCA_020050355.1 Gammaproteobacteria bacterium
ACATTCTCCCCATCCTTTGTATATGATGTTGTTGAATAACGATGGAGGAGCTGGAGACTTAATTTACGAGATTTTCCCCGTAGGCGTCACTTTGTGTTATTTTCTCCGGACAGTAGTGTAGCAAGACTACGCCTCTACAGCATGGCATTCGCCTTTGGGACAGACAGTGAAAGCTTGAACCCTTTGTAAAAATTTCGACTTTTGATTCGCATGTATGTGCTTCAGCTTCGATTGGTGGGGTTTTGAGTTTATTGCGCTTTTGTTCATTATGTCGCCATTTTTTACTCTGGTTGAATAATGATAAATGCAATTTTGCTGTGCGTGATAAAATAAGGCATTGGCTAATTTAAGGATATTTATTTATGGCACGTTTGCGCTCGTATGTACTTAAGGCGACTTATGAATGGTTGTTGGACCATCAGCTGACGCCTTATTTTTTGGTTAACGCTTTGATGAAAGGCGTGATTGTTCCTGAAGAATACATTGAAGATGGGCAGATTATTTTGAATGCTTCTAATGAGGCGGTAGATAATATGTGTTTTGATGAAGAAGGTGTTTCTTTTGATGCTGGTTTTGGTAATGATTTAATGCGCGTGTTTTTGCCTTTAGAAGCTATTCTTGCTTTATATGCTGAAGAGACAGAGCAAGGGGTTTATACGACCGATAATGATTTTACTATGGTGGTTAATGAAGGTGATGAAGATAATGCTGATCCAGGAGATAAAAAACCTGTGGTCACAGCAGAAGCCCGGCGTAGCCATTTACGTTTGGTTAAATCCTAAGGGTCTGCGGGCGAAAATATTGATGCTGGTGTCTTGGTCTTTTAGACCCTGTTGTAAGTAGAGGGCGCCAGTAAGTGCGATCATTGCCGCGTTGTCAGTGCAATATTCTAAGCGTGGATAAAATACTTGAAAATGTTCGCTTGCTGCGAGTTTGTCTAAATGGTAGCGTAATTTTTGATTTGCGCTGACACCTCCTGAAATTACTAAACGCTTTAAACCCGTAAGTTTCATAGCATCCAGAGCTTTTTTTGTAAGTGATTTGATCATTACGGCTTCAAAGCTTGCTGCGATATCTGCGCGTGTTTGCGCATCCATAGGGCTGTTTTTTTCGATGAGTAGGCGTACTGCTGTTTTTAAGCCACTGAAGCTGAAATCTAAATGTTGAGGCATGGGTTCAGGCAATTTAAAACGGGCCTGTCCTTGTTGTGCAAGTTCAGATAAGGCTTTGCCGCCAGGATAAGGTAATCCCAATAATTTCGCGGTTTTGTCAAAGGCTTCGCCTGCGGCATCATCTAAAGTATCGCCTAAGAGCTGATAAGCTCCTAGTTTTTCGACTTGAACCAAGAGGCTGTGTCCGCCTGAAACTAAGAGTGCGACAAAAGGAAATTCAGGTTTTATGGCTTCAAGTAAGGGTGCGAGTAGATGTCCTTCCATATGATGAATGCCGATGCAGGGTTTATTCCAAGCAAACGCTAAGCTCTTTGCAACTGCAGCTCCGACCATTAATGCGCCTGCGAGGCCCGGTCCTGCAGTATAAGCGATGCCATCAATATTTTTGGCCGAGATCTTAGCCTGGTTCAATGTGGCATCGATAAGGGGCACGAGCTTGCGAATATGATCGCGTGATGCGAGTTCTGGCACGATGCCGCCGTATTGTGCATGTAGCGGGATTTGGGTGTATAGCTCTTGGCTTAATACGCCGTGGGTAGAGTCATAAAGGGCTGCTGCGGTTTCATCGCATGAACTTTCAATGCCTAAGACGATCATGATGCATCAGTGTTATCCCCCGAACAAACTGCGATCAATCAGATCGCATAAACAGTGGATGACTATTAAGTGTACTTCTTGAATTCGGTTGGTTTTATTTGCAGGGACGCGAATTTCGATATCGTCTTGCTTGAGGTATTTAGGTACTTGGCCTCCCTCTTTACCAGTGAGGATAATAACGTGCATGCCACGCATATGAGCGGTTTCAATAGCAAGTAAGATGTTTTTTGAATTGCCGCTAGTAGTGAAAGCTAATAATACATCACCACTTTGACCGAGGGCTTTAATTTGTTTGGCAAAAATTTCATCATAGTGATAATCATTAGCAATGGCTGTGAGTGTTGAAACATCAGCGCATAGGGCGATTGCAGGGAGTGCTGGACGTTCGCGTTCATAGCGATTGAGTAATTCACTTGAAAAATGTTGTGCATCACATGCTGAACCGCCATTGCCGCAAGTGAGGATTTTTTTGCCATCCACTAGGGCTTTGACGATTACTTCACCGGCTTCAGTAATTTTTTGCGGTAAGGTTTCTAGCGCTGCTACTTTAGTTTGGATGCTGTCGGTGAAATGTTGTTTAATCAGCTCTATCATGTTAAAAGGCGTTTTTTATCCATTCAGGGGTATTATTATCCTTGCTAAATGCAACCACGTCAAATCGGCAAGGCCAAGTTTGATAAGCTGTATATTTGGCTAAGAAATATTCAGCAGTGTTACGGATCTTTTTTTGTTTAATAAAATTTATTGATTCAAGGGCAGTGCCGTAATCGCTGTGGTGTCGATAACGGACCTCAATGAAGCTCAGCGTTTTTTGGTCACGCATGATGAGGTCAATTTCACCACGCGGGCTGCGAAAATTAGTGAAAAGCAAGTGTAAACCGTGTTGCTTTAAAAAATGCAATGCTTGTTTCTCTTTGAGTATGCCAATGAATAGGCTCATTTATGAATAGATCTTTTTTGGATCAGTTTATTAAAGATCCATCCTTTTTTGAAGTGGGATCACATGAAAGCGTAAGCGTTATGTATCCAACCGCTGACGTAAATACCAAAATAGAGTGCTTCTAAAAATAATAAGCCAAACATTAAATATTTTTTGTGATAAGAATATAAGATGAGTGCGAGATAAAAAGTGTAGAGGCAGGCGCTGTAGCGTGCCATAGAAATGGGAGAAGAGGATAATATGCTGGGTAAGAGTATGGCCAAAAAATAAAGAAATTCATAAAAGAAATTTTTTCTGAGGAGTTCGTAGATCAAAAAAAAATTAATAATAAAAATAAAAGTATTGTAAGGCGAAATGATGTGAAAATAAGTTGGGCGATTTAAAAAGGAATCTATGTGAACTCCAGGTCGATACCAATAAATTTCATTATGGAAGAATCCAAGCGCATCCCCTATTTTAAAATGCAGATAGGTCATATAAGCAATGAGCCCCAGCGGAATTAAAGCTAATGATAAACAAGTGCGCAGGGGAATTTTTTTTTGATAGTATTGTGTCAGTGCCATTACTCCTAAAGGAAGGAGAATCATGATGCCGTTAGGACGGGCGCTTGTCATGAGCATTCCTATGAATGCGCTGAGCCACCAGCGTTGATGATAGGCCGCGAGCATGGTTGCGAGTGAAAGTAATAAAAATAAGCTTTCGGTGTAAAAGGAAGCAAAATAAATATTAAAAGGACTGAAGGCCAATAAAATTACACCGAAACGTGCGATGATCTCATCAGCAAGTAAAAATTTTAAATATTGATAGAATAATAATAAGCTTCCAAAAAAACATAGATTGCTAAAGACTTGGCCTGCAATAGCAATGGGTAAATGAGTAAATTCTTTAAAGATAAAAGTGCATAAAGGTAATAGCGGAAAAAATACATAATTAGCATGGTGGACATAATTAAATTTTGTAGTGTAGCCTTCAGTTAAAATATTTTCATACCAGAAGCTATCAAAATGTCTAAGCCAGTCAGCAGGTGCCATATTCAAAGCATCAAGCGAATTCACCCATGAGAGTTGTTGTAACAAAATAAAGCGGGACAGTATAAAAATACATAAGCAGAAGGTTAGCCAATCAGTGTTGAATAACAGTGCACGAAGATATTTATCGATGCGATTGGGTTGCTGCAATAATGCCAGTTTTTGAGGCTGCATTTATGCTGTGGCCTTCAAGTGACCAGTGACGTATTGATGGAGGATGCTGTTGATTAAGGATTGATAACGTAAGCCGCGGCGTTCGGCTTCTTTTTTTAGAGCGTCTAAATCGGTTTGGCGTAGCTTGATTGAAATATGCTTGCGTAGTGTTGATGTGCCTTCAGCGTCTTCTTCAATGGCGAGTGTGTCTATCGGATCAAATTTTAATTTGGATGCTGATTCGCTGAATAGCTCTAAGTATTCTTCGTTGTCGTCCATTGTGTATATCTTGTTTAAGTAAGGTTTAATAATTTTAAAACGGGTGAGTTTTAATAACAACAGTGTACTTTATACCATTTGCATTTCGAAGTGCGATGGGTATATATGTGAATCAAAAGTCGACCCTGCGCAGCAGGGGCGGATGAGGGGGAATTCAATTATTATTCGATATTTTTTAATAGCTTTATTAAGTTTCTACTACAAGTTGAAGGCGAAATTTATAATTTACGTTTGGTGTAAAATTAAAAACTAAACAACTTCTGAAGCCGTTATCCTGGTTTTTGCGCTCTCTCTACTGCCATCATCCTCCCCGCTGCTGCCACTCCCCACTACCGTCATCCTTCCCACTACCGTATCCCCCACTGCCGTCATCCTGATTTTTTCGCT
>JAGVKT010000067.1 GCA_020050355.1 Gammaproteobacteria bacterium
CATCATTGCTGATGAGCTTAAAAGCCTTGCAGATACCGGGCGTAGCAAGCTACGCCCCTACAGCGTGGCCTTTATGCTTCGGGAGCAAACAGTGAAAACTTAACGCCAAGTAAAAAACTCGCATTTTGATGTGTATTTGATATAGCAAGCAGCCTCTATAGCAAACAAGATGTTAACGCAGCAATAAGTCGATCTGCATCAGCTAAGGTATGTCTTGCTGTTGGTGAAATGCGAAAACGCTCAGTTCCTTTTTTTACGGTGGGATAGTTAACAGGTTGAATATAAATTTTAAATTCCTCTAAAAGCCGTCGGCTGACGGATTCGCATTGCGCTACATTGCCAATCCATAGAGGAATAATTTGGCTGGTCGAGGGCAATACCTGCAAGCCCGCTTGTGCCAGACCTTTTTTAACATAAGCAACAACGTTAAATAACTGCCGCTGCAAATTTTGAATTTCTTTGGACATAGTTAAAGCTTTAAGCGCAGTAATGGCTATTTGTGGCGGCAAAGAAGTAGTAAAAATAAAGCCATTGGCATGTAATCTAATAGCATCAATAAGCGCATTTTTTCCTGCGATATAACCACCCATTAACCCAAAGCCTTTAGAAAGGGTACCTTGAATAAGATCAATATTTTTTGCTGTGCGCGTGAGCTCACCAATTCCGCCACCATGTGCGCCATAAACAGCAACGGCGTGGACCTCATCGGCATAGGTCAATGCATGATATTTTTTTGCCAAAGCAATAATTTCTTGCATCGGTGCAATACTGCCACTCATTGAATACACCGATTCGAAAACAATAATTTTAGGGGCGTTTAACGGCAGCAAGGCTAATTTTTTTTCTAGATCATGAAGATCATTATGTTGAAAAATAATTTTAGCACATTGACTTGCACGAATGCCTTCAATGATAGACATATGATTTTGTTGATCAGAAAAAAAAGTAAGGTTAGGGATGAGCTGTCCCAAAGTTTTAAGGGTTGCCTCATTGGCAACATAGCCAGAAGTAAATAAAAGTGCCGCTTCTTGTTGATGCAGTTGTGCCAGCGCTTGTTCTAGCAAAGTGTGATGCTGAAGGTTGCCGCCAATGTTACGGGTGCCGCCCGAGCCTACACCAAATTCTTGAACAGCATGAATCATCGCGGTTTTAAGTTCAGGATGTTGACTGAGGCCCAAATAATCGACGCCACACCAAATAGTAATATCTTTTACTGCTTCCGCTTCATGAAGTTTAGCTTGAGGAAAATTATGATCGCGTGTAAGTTGGCGAAAAATACGGTATCGCTGTTCGCTTTTAACACGCTCAATTGCTTCAGCAAAATAAGATTGATATGGCATTTTTGCAACAGCATTTATTTTTTTATGTTTGCGTTTTAGACTCATTTGTAGGGATTGTCAAGAAATTTTTTGAATACACTCTTGTGAATTTAAAGGCATCTATACTACACTATACGGAAGAAATAAATTAATCAAGCCAAATAAATCAAGATAAAAGCTTTGAAAAACATCTTAAAAAGCTTATCCTATAAAGGATTAAGAAGGTTAAGCATATCTGAAATATGCGATTTATGAGTAAGGAGTACAGAATTTTATGGCAGCAAAAATGCCAGAGAGGCGCGTATTAACGGCATTAGATATTGGAACCTCCAAAGTCGCTGCCTTGGTTGCTGAATACACAGATGAACAAAAAATTCACATATTAGGTATTGGAGTACAACCATCACGCGGTTTAAAAAAAGGTGTGATCGTTAATATCGAAAATACAATTCAAGCAATTCAAAAAGCGATTGAAGATGCCGAAACGATGGCTGGCGTCAAAGCCCGAGATGTATGCGCGAGTATTGCTGGGGCGCATATCCAAAGTTTTAATTCTAATGGCGTAGTTGCAATTCGGGAGCGTGAAGTATCAGCAGTTGATATCGAGCGGGTGATTGATGCGGCAAAAGCAGTTGCTATCCCTGCGGATCAACGAATTTTACATATTCTTCCACAAGAATTTATTATCGATAACCAAGATGGGATCAAAGAGCCTGTAGGTATGGCCGGTGTACGTTTAGAAGCAAAAGTACATTTGATTTCAGGATCGATCAGCATCGCTCAAAATATTATTAAATGTGTACAGCATTGTGGATTAGAAATTTCCGATTTGGTATTGCAACAGTTAGCATCAAGTTATGCGGTCTTAACCGATGATGAAAAAGAATTAGGCGTATGCATGGTAGATATTGGTGGCGGTACTGCAGACATTACCATATTTACTGAGGGAGCTATCCGTCATACTTCTTCAATTCCTATTGCAGGCGCGCAAGTGACGAATGATATTGCACATGCTTTACGTATTCCTACACAGTATGCAGAAGATATTAAAATAGAGCATGGCGTTGCCATGGCGCGTTTAGCAAATCCTGAAGATTTAATAGAGGTAAAAGGTTTGCTTGACCGCCCTTCCCGTCAATTATCTCGACAGTCGCTCGCAAGTGTGATTGAGGCACGTTATGAAGAAATTTTTAATTTAATTTATGAAAATCTTTCGATGAGCGGTTATTTGGATCACATCGCTTCAGGAATCGTATTAACTGGCGGAGCCTCAAAAATTCAAGGTGCGTTAGAGTTAGCAGAGGAAGTATTACGTATGCCTGTTCGCTTAGGAGTACCTACAGACAAGTTAGGTTTAGGCGATATTGTAAGTGATCCAATACATGCCACAGGCGTAGGTTTACTTTTATATTTACAACAACAATTACAGGATTCAACATCACCAGCAAAAGTTGAAGATACTAAAACAGGAACTTTATCCAAAATGAAACGCTGGTTTGGCTCAAATTTTTAAAGGAAATTATTATGTCATCTATTATGTTTGATGTTTCAGAAACTCTTTTAGACAATGCCGTAATTAAAGTGATTGGCATTGGCGGCGGCGGAAGTAATGCCGTAGAACATATGTTAATGCAAAATATTGAAGGCGTAGATTTTTATTGTGCCAACACAGATGCACAAGCATTACGCAATTGCACTTCACGTAATGTAATGCAGTTAGGTGCGCAGTTGACCAAAGGTTTGGGCGCTGGAGCAAATCCAGAAATTGGTAAACGCGCTGCGCATGAGGATCGTAATCGCATCCAGGAAGTATTGAATGGTACTGATATGTTATTTATTACAGCGGGAATGGGGGGCGGTACAGGAACAGGAGCTGCGCCAGTTGTTGCTGAAATTGCGCGCGAAATGGGTATTTTAACGGTTGCAGTGGTTACGAAGCCCTTTCCTTTTGAAGGTCGGCGTCGAATGCAGCTCGCAGAAGTGGGTATTGCTGAACTTGCCGAGCGTGTTGATTCTTTAATTGTGATTCCGAACGAAAAACTGTTGACGGTATTGGGTAAGGGAGTGAGTTTACTAGATGCATTCAAAGCTGCAAACAGCGTATTACAGGGTGCTGTCCAAGGTATTTCGGAATTAATTACACGTCCGGGTTTAATTAACGTCGACTTTGCAGATGTGCGCACAGTGATGTCTGAAATGGGTATGGCAATGATGGGTACTGCAAGCGCCAAAGGTGAAAATCGCGCACGTGAAGCAGCAGAATCGGCAGTTGCAAGCCCACTTTTAGAAGATGTTTCTTTAGCAGGTGCTAAAGGTGTTTTGGTCAATATTACCGCGGGCATGGACATGTCTATTGGTGAGTTTGAAGAAGTAGGTGAAGTGATTAAAGGCTTTACTTCTGAACAAGCGACCGTGGTAGTAGGTACAGTAATTGATCCCGAAATGCGCGAAGATTTAAGGGTCACCATTGTAGTCACAGGTTTAAGCAACTATCGTGAGGTAAATAAAGAAACAGCGCGTGACTTTGGTATTGCCTCCAACCGCCCTTCACGTCCCAATCTTCGAGATCGTGTAAGTGCTGCAACAGCAGCTCCAAGTGCAAATCCTTGTGCCCTACCATCTAAACGTAATCCTGTAGAAACTCAGGATAGTGATTATTTGGACATCCCCGCATTTTTACGCCGCCAGCAAGCAGAATAATAATGCTTCGCCAAGATGAGGTATGCCCTTGAATCAATCTTTAAAGCAACATACGATCAAAAATTCTATTAGTATTGAAGGCATTGGTTTGCATTCAGGCAAACCTGTTACTTTGACTTTGCATCCTGCAAAAAATAATAGCGGTATTATTTTTCGGCGTACCGATTTACAACCAGCAAAAGAATTGCCTTTGAGCCTTGAAAAAATAGTGGAAACGCCGCTATGCACAAAATTAGTAGATGATGGCGTGACTATTCAAACAATCGAGCATTTGCTTTCGGCACTTGCTGGCGTTGAGCTTGATAATGTTTTTGTGGATATTAATAGTGATGAATTACCGATCATGGATGGGAGCAGCGCGCCCTTTGTGTTTATGATTGAAGCTGCAGGAATTATCGAACAAGAGGCTCCTCGTAAATTTATAAAAATAATGAAAACGTTACGCCTCACCGAAGAAGATAAATTTGTAGAGCTCAAGCCCTATGATCATTTTCAGATCAATTTGAGTATTGATTTTGATCATCCTGCCATTAAAAAAACCAAACAATCTGTGGAGTTCGCTTTTTCAAGGACCGCATACGTTAATGATATTGCACGTGCACGTACGTTTGGAATGGCTGACCAATTAGAGCAATTACATCAACGTGGCTTGGCCTTGGGTGGTAGCTTGGATAATGCGGTGGGTTTATCTGCTGAAGGTATTTTAAATCCAGAAGGTTTACGGCTGCGAGATGAATTTGTGAAACATAAATTATTGGACGTAATTGGCGATCTTTACACAGTGGGTGCTTTACAAGGATGTTTTACAGGACATAAACCTAGCCATGCACTAAACCATCGCTTGTTAGAAACCTTAATGCAAGATCCTGAAGCTTGGGCTTTGGTAAATTAAATAATCCTAGTTCGTAAAAGTATAGCAAAGATTTGCTATTAATTTTGTCATGACAAAATAAGTAAATTGAAAAAGAAAAGATTTTATAAAAACAAAAAGCAATTTTTCAATAAAAGGTGATCACTAGGCAGATAAAAAATCAAGAAATAGTGCTTTTTTATCTTGGCGTCAACATTTCATTTCTCTCTTTAGGTTTAAACAATCCGGAATAAAAAAGAGCAAGGTTAAGGTGTGCGCGATTGCCGTCATCCTCTCCACTACCGTCCCTCACTACCAGCCCTTACTACCGCCCCCACTACCGTCATCCTGATTTTTTCGCAGAAAAACATCAAGATCCAGGCCCGCCTGAGGTCAAGAGCATGCGTGAAATAAATAAAACAATCTTTATTTGATTTTATTAGAAGCAGATAAATAGAGTTCTATAGTTGAGGCAATTGTCAGTGAGCAAAAGCTTAAAAATTTTAGTAGAAAAAAGAAAGTTAGACTTATTGAAGATTTAAACCCTGAGTGGGATGATTGGTATTATAGGCTATTGTAGAGACTTTAATTTTCACGCATGCTCTTGACTTCAGGCGGGCTGGATCTTGATGTTTTTCTGCGAAAAAATTAGGATGACGGTAGAGGGGAGGATGATGGCAGGAGAGAGGGCGCAAAACTCTTGGTAATAATCTTCGCATTTTGAACTGCGTTTGGTATATATGTGAATCAAAAGTCGAGATGAAGATTAGCTTTTAAAACCACAACACCACGTACTCCCTCCTTCAACATCATTCCTGTACCCTGCTTCTGGCAGTCACTGGATTCACATATATCCATAAGTGAAGATAAAAATAACACCCTTTGTTAAGCCAAATTGCTACATTGAAGGCATAGTCCACACTATAGTGATAAAACAAATTTTAATTTCAGAGCGGGGCTCATAGGATCAATTTTGCAAATTTTGTCATGACAAAATTGCTCTTTCATAGCAATATTTTCGATAAAAAATGCTAAAAATAACACCAAATTAAAGCAAACGAGTACAAGTTTTTGTAAGGCAATAATCCCAAAAAAGCCAATTAAAAGCACCTCCCTATATCTCCAACTTATTGTATAGTATCGTAATTTAAAAAAACCAGAATAGTAAAAGTAGTATTAATTTAAATTTTTGTCAGGACAATGGATAAGGGAATACCTAAAATAACACAAGCGCAAAGGTTAATGTGAACACTTAAGAAATAACTACTAAAGATATACTAAATAAACACTAAGTAATATTAATCTTTTTTGCCAAATAAACTGAAAAAGTACGTCAGTAAACATAAAAAAGGATAACTAGAAATAGTAGTATCCATTTTTTTTAGTTAAAAGCACATCGAAAAATAGCTCTTTTGTCTTCAGAGCAATGCACTTGGTTTTGAGGACCGCAGTGTATATGAAATACATGAGAACCGGAAAAATCAAGTGCATTGCTCTGAAGACAAAATCATCAATTTTTCGATGTGCCATAAAGCTAATCGCCATAAAATAGAGTTAAATATAAATAAAGTTTTTAGAATTGATTACGGCTCAAAAGGTTTAAATTTTTAGGAATAATCCTAATATTTTAAAGTCGGGTAGATATACCCATCGTACTTCAAAACAGTTGGAATTTTAACAAATAATTTTGTTGGCTAATAAAGTTTCTGAGGTGAAGAATAGCCGGGTCTATTGCGAAGCGAAGGAACTTTATTAGCCAACAAAAATAGCAGTTAAAAACCAGTGGTTTAAATTAGGATGAGGATATACCAAACATACTTCAAGATGCGAAGACTTTTACAAATATCATTTATACTTTTCATCAGTAACATCTTTTCAGGCATCATTCACGCTTGCAATAGAAGCTTGAGAATAGAATAAACCAGCAATAGCAGAGCTATCAAATATTAAACGCGCGTACAATAAGTTAATATCCGGACTAATCACAGCTTCGAGGAGGACTATTTTTAGTAATAGCGGCATTATTATTAGTTAATGAAGCAGTAAATTTTAAAAGACAGCGTTTTATTTTTGTCTATGAATTAGACCAAAGGTAACAGCTATAAATCCCCCTATGTTAACCAAACAGCACTCTAAAAAATGACAAATAAAAGTATTTATTTTTAATCAGAAACACCAAAAATTACAATTAAGAAATCTCTGTGATTAATAAAAAAAAGCGAGGTCATTGAAATTTTGTCATGACAAAATTTCAAAAAATTAAAGGCTATTTAATTTACAGTGAAGCTGTTTCATAATGCAAAAGCAGCTACTTTTACTTGCAATGTTATATGATAAAAAACCGCATTGCCAATACGTTTGCTATTGGATAACTTTCGCATTTTGAAGAGTTCTTAATATAAAGGATTCAGCGCACCTCCCAGAAAGTTATTGGACACCCCCCCCCTTAGCAGAGCTACAACTTGCATTTTCAAGTATGAGAGTTTTAAAAAATATGACGGGGTATGTACTGAGCACAGTCAAGCACATAACCCAAAAATGAAAGCATTAAAAATGCTTAAATGAAGTCAAATTATTGGTATTAACCCAAAAATAAAAAAATAAAGGCAAAAATAGAAATTTTGTCATGACAAAATTTCATAACATCTCTCCAAAACGTTACTAAAAAGCACATGACAACATTGAAAATATATACAAAGCTGTAATAGACAAAGCAATTTTCAAGACGAAGCAAATTAAAAATATATTTAACGCCTAGGAGGAGCAACTCCTGCACCAGCACAAGCACTACTACTATCCATAAAAGTTATAGCTGCACCCCCTGGAGACAAAGCGGAAATATCTGGGACTACAGGAGGTGAAGGAGTTTCAGTACAAAAAGAAGAAAGTGGACTTCCAAAACCTGTAGGGGTATCAACAGAAAGAGTACTAATACTTCGAGCAGTACTAGCATCATCAGGGCTGGGTAAATGTGCTTTCATTAAAACTAGCAGCTCTGAAAGTATCGTTCGAGTTTCTTTTATACGGCCATCTAAATGAGTAAGCAAACCTTCAAATAAACAGGTAACTAATGAAGCTTTTGAGCTATCCTTGTCTTTACTAACAACAAATAAAAAAGCTAAAGCAGAGCGAAGAACTGATAAATCTAAAGCAGCAAAAGCTCTAAATCCATCCTCAAGACCTTTAATAAATGCAGTCTTACTTTCAAGAGATAGAGTCTTAAAAGGCGTAACTAAAAATTTTTCGTAAAGATAAGATGTCATAATCCAATTTGTTGGAATTTTGTCATCACCAATAAGAGATACAAAAAAAGGAAATTCCGATAAAACATCTGCGGATAATGGAAAACTTGTCAATTCTCGGCTAGAACTTTTCATCACTAATAAGTTAGCGGCAGATAAAAAACGAACAAGAGAGAGATCTACATCTAAACGCCCCAAGCTAACAGCTTCTTTGCCTTCAATATCAGGAGTAGATATCTTCCCCCAATTGCCTGGGTGGAGGTCATCTTCTTCTAGTAAATAAGAAATCGCTAATAAACGTGCGGTGCTAGGAGTGAAGAACAAAGAGTTCAATTCGGTAGAGTCAACACACAAGAGGATCTCATCTTCATTAAAAAACGGAGCAAAGGATGTCTCCGGAGATAATAATCCTTGAGGCTCATCAGTATCATCAACCACTAACTGATAAGGAATTTCATTAACACCTAATAATCGATAAAGAAGACTTGCTGCAACTGCAATTCTCAAAGCATCTGATTTAAAACGTTTAGTATCTATACCTTTGTAAAAAAATTTAGACGTAGAATCTTTAAGGGTAACATTCCTTGTGACCAAAGAAGTTACTCGATCAGCCTTATCACCAGAAAAAGTTAAATCACTAAATAAAACTACAAAACTATACATATTAAACTCATCCATGAATTCTAGCCAATTATAAAGGATTTTTAAAAAAAAATAAAGAGATCAAAAAAAACGCAGAAGGGCGTACCCAAGGATTCTAATCTTTCAACTGCTTATTCCGACTTAAATTAAAGTTTTATCGCATCAAGCAGCACAAACCAGGCACTTGCTTTCTTCAAGGTATTTTGATATAAATAGCGGCTCACTTTTTAAGATTAAAGGATAACATCGTGTCAAGAGTATGTGAAGTAACCGGAAAAGCCCCCATCGTAGGGCATAAAGTATCACACGCAAATAACAAAACTAAACGTCGTTTTTTGCCTAACTTACATATACATCGTTTTTGGGTACCGAGCGAAAATCGTTATATTAAATTACGTTTATCTTCGCGAGGCATGCGAATTATTGATAAAAAAGGCATTGACGTTATTCTCGCCGAATTACGTGTGCAAGGTAAAAAAATCTAAGGATCATCAATCATGGCAAAAAAAGGTAAAGTTGAAAAAATTAAATTAGAATCTACAGCCGGTACCGGGCATTACTATACAACTTCTAAAAATAAACAAAATAATCCTGAGAAATTAAAACGCAAGAAATTTGATCCTGTTGTCCGCCAACACGTGGAATATAAAGAAGGGAAAATCAAGTAAATAATCGCTATCAAAGCGTACGTTAACAGTACGCTTTTTCAAATAATAATCTTCTAAACCTATCCTCAATAAAAAATTCTCTAGCACAATTAACTGTAAATCTTATTAGAAAAATAAGTTATTACCTAAAAATTTGCTTAAATAACTGCCAAAATAATTAAAAAATCTACATCTTTTGGAATACAAAGGGTATATACTAAACGCAGTTCAAAATGCGAAGTTATACAAAAAATCGACGTGAAAATTTCACTGTTTGTCCCAAAATAGAAAGCCATGCTGTAGGGGCGTAGGCTTGCTACACTACTGTCCGGAGAAAATGGTAAGACATTCTCTCCCCATCCTTTGTATATGATGTTGTTGAATAACGATGGATGAGCTGGAGACTTAATTTACGAGCCCCCGTAAGCGTCATATATGGACTCCTCAAGTACGTCAAGAGTTTATTAAGATCGGCATGAACAAAATATTGCGGCCATATATTCGGCTTTTAATGGATCATTATTA
>JAGVKT010000105.1 GCA_020050355.1 Gammaproteobacteria bacterium
GTGCGCCAAAAACTTATGTTGCTATTTTCTCCGGACAGTAGTGTAGCAAGCTACGCCCCTACAGCATGGCCATCTTTACTTCAGAATAAGCAGTGAAAGCGTAACACTAACTTCAATGCGAAGCTCTCTTACGGCCATCATCGAAAAATACCCTAAAAGCCAACAATGGTGTACAATAGCCAAGTTAAAAACTGTATGGGTAAAGCATTAAAACTATGGTAAAGAACCAAGAAGTTCATAAGCGCTTGCAAAGCGAATATACACCAGGTTTCACCACTGAAATTGAATCTGAAAGCCTGCCTCCGGGTCTAGATGAAGCCACCATTCGCCTTATTTCACAAAAAAAAAATGAACCCGAATTTTTATTGAATTGGCGCTTAAAGGCTTTTAAGTTATGGAGCCAAATGACCATGCCTAATTGGGCACAGCTAAAAATTGCACCAATTGATTATCAAGCTTTGAGTTATTATTCTGCACCTAAATCCAAAAAAGATGGCCCTAAAAGTCTTGCTGAAGTAGATCCAAAATTGTTAGAAACTTACGAAAAGCTAGGCGTGCCTTTACACGAACGTGCAGCTTTAGCAGGTGTTGCCGTAGATGCAGTGTTCGATAGTGTTTCTGTGGCAACGACATTTAGAGAAAAGTTACGCGAGGTAGGCGTAATCTTTTGTTCTTTCTCTGAAGCAGTGCAAACTTATCCAGAATTAATAGAAAAATATTTAGGCACGGTAGTTCCAATACAAGATAATTATTTTGCTGCTTTAAATTCTGCAGTATTTAGTGATGGCTCGTTTGTGTACATTCCTAAGGGAGTGCGCTGTCCTATGGAATTATCAACCTATTTTCGTATCAATGCCATCAATACTGGGCAATTTGAGCGCACTCTAATTATTGCCGATGAGCGGTCTTATGTTAGCTATCTTGAAGGCTGTACAGCACCAATGCGTGATGAACATCAATTGCATGCAGCCGTGGTCGAGCTTGTTGCCTTAGAAGGTGCAGAGATCAAATATGCAACTGTACAAAATTGGTACCCAGGAGATGAAGAAGGGCGTGGCGGGATTTATAATTTTGTGACCAAGCGAGGCACCTGTCGCGGTAATTATGCAAAAATCTCTTGGACCCAAATTGAAACTGGCTCAGCAATTACCTGGAAATATCCGAGTGTAGTATTGCAGGGGGATAATTCAGTAGGAGAATTTTATTCAGTAGCCCTCACCAATAATTACCAACAAGCAGATACTGGCACTAAAATGATACATCTTGGCAAAAATACCAAAAGCACAATTATTTCCAAAGGTATTTCTGCCAGTCATGGCCAAAATACTTATCGCGGTCTCGTACGCGTTGCGCCCACGGCAACTATGGCGCGCAATTATAGCCAATGTGATTCATTGTTGCTTGGCAATAAATGTGGAGCACATACTTTTCCAAATATTGAAGTAAAAAATAAAACCGCACGTATTGAGCATGAAGCCACCACCTCAAAGATCAGCGACGATCAACTATTTTATTGTCTCCAACGCGGTTTAAAAGAAGAAGAAGCTGTGGCTATGATTGTCAATGGTTTTTGTAAAGAGGTCTTTAAACATTTACCGCTGGAATTCGCAGTAGAAGCGCAAAAATTAATGGAAGTAAGTTTAGAAGGCGCAATAGGATAATTAAAAGGATTGATCATGTTAACCATAAAAAATTTACACGTCAGTGTAAACAATAAAAAAATTTTACAAGGTTTAGATTTGCAAATTAAGCTGGGAGAAATTCACGCCATCATGGGGCCCAATGGCTCAGGTAAAAGCACTTTAAGTTATGTGCTTGCAGGGCGAGAAGGCTATGAAATTACCGAAGGCAGCATTAAATTTTTTGATCAAGATTTACTAAAGATGTCTCCTGATGAGCGCGCCTTAGCGGGCTTATTTTTAGGCATGCAATATCCAGTAGAATTGCCCGGTGTGAATAACAGTTATTTTTTGAAATTTGCTTTAAATAAAAAGCTCACATATGAAGGTAAAGATCCCATGGATGCCATGGATTTTATGAAGCATCTAAAAAATAAATTAAAACTTTTAGGAATGAGCGAAGCTTTAATCCAAAGAAATGTTAATGAAGGTTTTTCAGGCGGTGAAAAAAAGCGTAACGAAGTACTACAAATGTTATTACTAGAGCCCAAGTTAGCGGTGCTCGACGAATTAGATTCAGGCCTTGATATTGATGCCTTGCAGTGGGTTGGGCAAGCAGTTAATTTTTTAAAAAATCAAGAGCGAAGCTTTTTATTAATTACGCATTATCAGCGCTTACTAAATTATATCGTACCTGACTTCGTACATATTTTATTGAATGGCAAAATTATCAAAACTGGTGATAAAGAATTAGCAGCAACGCTTGAAGCTCGTGGTTATAAGGAGTTTCAGTGAGCGAAGTAAAAACCATAGTGGTTCATAATCAAGATCTTATTGCGCGATATTCTACCGTGCAGCAAGGTTTAAGTGTGACACAAAATTTAGTGCTACCCGTCGGTGCTCATTATCGAGTAGTCCAAGTGTTGACAGAAGGCGCAAGCTACAATTGGAACATCAATGTTGCTGCCAACGCCTACTATGAGCATTGGTTGCTGAATATGAGTTCGGCGCCTATTGATTATCAGTTGACTGTGACTTTAATGGGCAAGGCTGCAAGAACAAAATTTCGAGGCATGATACTTGGTAAAGCAAAAACAAAATTACAGCATAAAATGCGAATAAATCATGATGCTCCAGAGAGTGATAGCGACATTATCGTGCACGGCGTTGCCGATGACCAAAGTAAAATCACCTTCAGCGGATTGCTGTATGTAAAAGAAAAAATAATAGATGTTGTTGCACACATGCTACTTAAAAATTTATTATTAACAAATCAAGCTGAAGTGAGCGCTAAACCAGAATTAGAAATTTACAGCGATCAGGTCATTTGTACTCATGGGGCCAATGTCGGTGACTTGGATGAGCATGCATTGTTTTATTTACAAAGTCGCGGCTTTTCAAAAGAGCAAGCCAAAGAAGTTTTGTTAAAGGCTTTTACAGCAAAATTTCTACCCGAATTAGAGGATGCAGATATACAGGCATGGCTTGAACAATTTATCTTAGCTGCCCTAAAAAAGGAAACTTTATGACAGAAAAAGCTCTAGTTAATTTAGAAAAAAATATTCTGGAATGGGACGCTTATAAGATCCGTAATGATTTTCCTATCCTGGCAACGGAAATGAATGGTGTGCCCTTGGTTTATTTAGATAATGCTTCTACCAGTCAAAAACCCAAAGCAGTGATTAATAGAGTTGCGCAATTCTATGCTGAGGAAAATGCGAATGTACATCGCGGAATTTATAGTCTGGCGGAAGAGGCGACTAAGCATTATGAAAACACGCGTTTACTCGTACGGCAGTTTATTCATGCAGCTTCAGTCAATGAAATTATTTTTACTAAGAGCGCAACCGAAGGCATCAACCTCGTGGCCCAGAGCTATGGTCGGGCGTTCTTCAATAAGGGCGATGAAATTATTATCTCAACACTTGAGCATCACTCAAACATTGTGCCTTGGCAGGTACTGGCCAAAGAAAAAGCGCTAAAAATTAAAGTCATTCCCGTAACCATCAATGGTGACATTGATCTTGAAGCATACAAAAAATTATTTACCAAAAAAACCCGCTTTGTAGCCATAACGCATACTTCAAATGTATTGGGTACAATTACGCCTCTAAAAGAAATGATTAAAATAGCACATAGTCATGACGCAGTAATATTAGTGGATGCGTGTCAGGGCATTGCGCATACGCCCATTAACGTTCACGATTTAGCTTGTGATTTTCTGGTGTTTTCAAGTCATAAAATGTATGGTCCGACAGGTACGGGGGTTTTATATGGTAAAAAAGCGCTGCTAGAGCGCATGCCACCTTATCAATGTGGCGGCAATATGATTAAACATGTATCTATGGAAGATACTCTTTTTCAAGAGCCACCGATGCGTTTTGAGGCGGGCACCCCAAATATGGCAGGTGTGATCGGCTTGGGTGCAGCACTCGAATATTTTAGACAGTTTTCGTTTGATAGTATTATTTCTTACGAGCAAGAATTATATGAATATGCGCTGCAGGGTTTACAAGAAATTCCAGGGGTCAGTATTGTCGCCAAGCCTACTTGTAGTGCGCCGATTATTTCTTTCATTATGGATAAAACGCATCCTCATGATATCGCCACCGTTTTGAGCCATAGTGGCATCTGCGTAAGGGCTGGACACCACTGTGCTATGCCGCTCATTGAAACTTTTGGTTTACCGGCGACCTTGAGAATTTCAATGTCTTTTTATAATACCGTCGGAGAATTAGATTTATTGTTTAATGCAATCCATACAGTTAAAAAGGTATTTAAAATATGAGCGAGTTGCAGCACCTTTATCATGAGTTAATTATTGATCATGGCCGTAGTCCACGTAATTTTGGGACTTTAGAGCATGCAAAACATTTAGAAGGTTTTAATCCTTTATGCGGTGATCGTTTAGTGTTATATCTAAAAATCGATCAAGATATTATCGTTGATGCTAAATTTACGGGTCAGGGTTGTGCCATTTCTGTAGCTTCTGCTTCGTTAATGACGCAAGCTTTAAAAGGCAAAACCCTTGCTGAAGCAAAAACATTATTTAATGCATTTCATCAAATGCTAACGCAAAAAGAAATAAATGAGGAATGTTTAGGAAAGTTAGCAATATTGCAGGGTGTAGCAGGATTCCCTGCGCGTATTAAATGTGCGGTATTGGCTTGGCATACTTTAAATGCTTTGCTCAAAGGTGAGCAGGAACCTATCAGTACGGAGCAGAATCATGTCCATAATTGATATTACTGAAAACGCTCTAAAACATTTTGCCAAAAAATTAACAGCGCAAGAGTTTGTCTTGATGAGCACTAAAAAATCAGGATGCTCTGGTTTATCTTATGTGACTGAGATTAAAACCGGTGAGCCACCTAGCAGCGCCCTAAAAGTGAGTGCTGATTTACCAATCTACATTGAAGAGCAAAGTATTTTCTATCTACAAGGAATGCTTGTAGATTACCAAACACAAGGCCTGCAAAGTAAGCTCGTTTATATAAATCCCAATGAGACCGGTCGTTGCGGTTGTGGCACGAGTTTTAGCGTGGAATAAACATGAAAATAGAAGATGTCACCATTGTAAAGCGCGATGTTGAAGGAACGTTGATTCCTTATGGTCAATCGATTACGCTTATTCCTGGTACTGAAGTTTTAGTAACACAGGCTTTGGGCGGGAGCTTTACCTTAAACGTGAATGGTAATCTCGTACGTATTGAAGGTAAAGATGCCGATGCCATTGGTAAAGAGCCGATATTATTACCTTCGGATAAAATTAAAGTAGTGGGGAACGGTGTTGATGAAGCTCTGGTGTGGGAGCAATTAAAAACTTGTTACGACCCAGAAATCCCCGTAAACATCGTAGATCTTGGATTAATCTATGAGATGCAGCTCACAGCACTGCCCGATGATCAAGGCTACCATATTGGCATCCAAATGACCTTGACCGCTCCCGGATGCGGCATGGGGCCAGTCTTAATGGCAGAGGTTGAAAAAAAATTATTGTTAATTCCTAATGTCAAAAAAGTTGACGTAGTACTGGTCTTTGATCCACCTTGGACTGCAGAACGCATGTCAGATGAGGCAAAATTAGAATTAGGGGTTTTGTAAAAAAAATTATCGATCAAAAACCCAGTTGCGTGCGTATATGTATCATAAAGTCTTGTAATCGTTCACGCGCTTTTGCCGCACCGACTTCTAAAATATCATGGATGCGCTGCGGCTGTAACATCAATTGTTCATAGCGTGCACGTGGTTCAGCTAATTTATGATCCAAGAGCTCAAATAATTTTGTTTTAGCATCGCCCCAGCTGATACCATCTGCATAGGCTTGACGATAGCTTGCTAATTCTTCTGGCTCAGCAAAAGCACGATAGTATGTAAACAAAGTACAACCTTCAGGATCTTTAGGTTCACCAGGCATTAAAGAATTAGTTTTAATTTTCATGATTAATTTTTTTAATTCTTTAGAGGTGCTGAACAAAGGAATCGTATTGCCATAACTCTTACTCATTTTACGACCATCAAGGCCGGGCAGGATTTGCATGTGTTCATCGACGAGAGCCTCAGGCAAGCTAAAGGTCTTGCCATAAAGATGATTAAAACGCACAGCAATATCACGCGCCATTTCTAAATGTTGAATTTGATCTTTACCTACAGGTACTTGCTCTGCATTAAAAATTAAAATATCAGCAGCCATCAGAATTGGGTAGCAAAATAACCCCATAGTAATGCCGTTATCAGCATCATTATGACCTTCTTCAAGATTTTTGTTAACCGCATCTTTATAAGCGTGGGCGCGATTCATAAGGCCTTTACTGGTGACCGAGGTTAAGATCCATGCCAATTCAAAAATTTCAGGAATATGAGATTGTCGATAAAAAGTCACTTTATGAGGATCAAGGCCTAAAGCCAGCCAAGTAGCAGCAAGCTCTAAAATGGCCTGTTGGCGCAATTTAGGTTCCCATAGTTTTACTAGCGAGTGCCCGTCGGCCACAAAATAAAGGGCATCGACATTGGTTTGTTTTTGTAACTCTAAGGCTGGGCGAATAGAGCCAACATAATTTCCTAAGTGAGGTGTACCCGTAGAATTAATGCCAGTGAGAACAATTTTTTTCATAAATTATTATTAAAACATTTGCGGTATTTTAGCAAAGTTTTAAAAAAACGTCATGCGCACGCCGAAGTAAAATAGGATGCTCAATTTTTGTTGCGTTCAAAATTTATTTGGTCAAAATTAATATTGGATATATAATAATCAATATAAAAATTATGGAGCTAAAGAAAAATGCACGTGATAGCGCTTGATACTTTGAAGTTTAGCAAAAAATTAATTCATGCCGGTGTACCACGCGCACAAGCTGAAGCATTGGCTGAGGTCGCTGAAGAGTAGTTTACAACTAAACAAGATTTGAAGGTGTTAGAAACCAAGCTAGAAAATAAAATAGATCGAATCAAAAATGAATTAACGGTAAGGCTCGGGAGCATCATAGTTATTGTAGTGGGTATTGCCGTTACCATTCTGGGATTGTTAATTTCATTGCATCATTAAGCGTTCTCACATATACAGTTCAAAATGCGAAGTTATAAAAAGATTGACGTAAAAATTTCACTGTTTGCCCCAAAATCGAAAGCCATGCTGTAGGGGCGTAGCTTGCTACACTACTGTCCGGAGAAAATAGCACAAAGTGACAGGTGCTAAGCACATTAATGCGCTCCGCGCCACCTTCTAGGGGCGCCCCGTAAGTGTCA